>PLZX01000346.1:0-37174 GCA_003152325.1 Bryobacterales bacterium
AGGATTCGCCGCTGGTCGAAATCGCTCTGATGGATATTTTCGTCGAGACGAACAACCGGACCGCCATCCCTGCCATGCGCAAACTGGCACAAGACGCGCAAACCGACGATTCCGCCCGCCAGCGCGCCTTGGCCGGCATTATAAAACTGGAGGCTTCCAAGTGAGACTCATCGCACTCGCCGCCGCTCTGGCTCCGCTTCTTACCGCTCAACATGGCTGGAGCGACTGGAAATATGAAGACCGCGAAACCATGAACCGCACCTTCAAAGTGGCGGCCGGGGACAACGCCTCGAAGCTGCTGGTGGACAACATCAACGGCTACCTCCACGTCACCGGCGGCACCGGCTCCGAGATCCAGGTGAAGGTGGAGAAACATATCCGCGCCGAATCGCAGAGCGATCTGGACCGTGCTAAGAAAGACGTCACGCTCGACATGTCGCAGGAGGGCAATGCGGTCAAGCTCTATGAAAACGGCCCGTTCCGCACGCGCGACGGAGTGAGCTGGAGCAGCGACCGCTACCACTACTCGGTGACCTTCGATTGTGACATCCAGGTGCCCAGCGGTGCGCAACTGGAGCTCAAGGAGCTGAACGGCGCAATCGAAGTGAAGAACTCCAGCGGTAATTTCAACGTTCACACGCTGAACGGCAAGATCGACATGCAGGAAATCGCGGGCTCGGGTTCGGTCAAGAGTCTGAACGGCGCGGTGAAGGTGGCGTTCACGCGCAACCCGGCGGCCGAGTCTTCTTTCGACACCTTGAACGGGCCCATCGACATTTACTTCCAGCCCTCGCTCAATGCCGACATTGCCTTTAAGACTCTGCACGGCGGCGTGTATACGGATTTCGACGTGACCACGGTGCCNNACTTTGAACGGCGCCATCCGCCTGCATTCGAAAACGGCTTAAGGGACTCAAGAAAAGGACACGGAAATGAAAGCGACTCTGGCCTCGACCGGCCTCCTTATAATTCTCTGCGCGCTTGCCGGCGCCCAGGATACGACGGGTGATCGAGTGGTGGTGCCTGCCCGCAACACCTCGCATCCTCGCGTGATCAATTGCAGTGTTCTGAGCGGCAACATCACCATCAAGACGCATAGCGCGACGGACGTGATTGTCGAAGAGCCATCCGGGGTGCGCGCCGGCGTTGCCGCCACGCGTGACGGCATGAAGCGCATCGACGCTCCCATGCGGGGCCTGGAGGTAACCGAGGACGACAACGTCATTACCGTGCGGAACCGCTTTGGCGGTCACGGCAACCTGCTCATCACCGTACCGGCCGACACGTCGCTCCATCTCAAGAACTTGAACGGTAACGTTACTGTGGACGGCGTACACGGCGAGGTGTCCGCCCACACGCAAAATGGCCATATCACTCTCGATCACATCTCCGGCACGGTGACGGCCGATTCATTGAACGGGCCGATCCACGTGGCGATGGATGCAGTGGATGCCGCCAAGCCCATGGCCTTCTCCACGCTCAACGGGCCGATCGACGTCACTTTCCCGCCCGACCTCAAAGCCAATCTGGCGGTCAAGGCCTCCCGCGGCCCGGTCTACTCCGATTTCGAGGTTACGCTGGGCGCCAACCCTGCCACCACCCAGAAGGGCGACGCTTCGGGCATGCGCTTCGAGATCCGCATCGACCGCAACATCAGCGGCACAATTAACGGCGGTGGCTCGCAACTTACTTTCCGCACCCTCAACGGCGCGGTGTACATCCGCAAGAAGAAATAGGGCGGCAACCTACTCAGTTGCCGCCGGCGGTGGGCGGCTCAGGGAGGGCGGGGAGCGAGACTTTGTTCCAATCCGGGGGCTCCACGCCCAGCAGATAGTGCACGAAGTAATCGTCGCGGTAGTGCTCGCTGCCCAGCACGCCGACGCCGTGATTCTGGCCGGGAATGTACAGCATGTCGAAATGCTTGTGGGCCTTGACCAGGGCGTTGACCACTTGCAGCGAAGAGGCCGGGTCGACGTTGGTATCCATCTCGCCGATGATGATCAGGGCGCGGCCTTGCAGCTTGGCGGCGTTATCGACGTTGGACGAAGCGGCGTACTGCGGTCCGAGAGGCCAGCCCATCCACTGCTCGTTCCACCAGATCTTATCCATGCGATTATCGTGGCAGCCGCTGTTAGTGACGACCACTTTATAGAATTCGGGATGGAACAACATGCCGCCCATGGAATTCTGCCCGCCGGCGGAAGTTCCAAAAATGCCGACGCGGGAAATGTCGTAAGAAGGGTACTTGGCGGCGGCGGCCTGGTGCCAGAGAATGCGGTCGGGGAAGCCGGCGTCGCCGAGGTCCTTAAAGGACACGTCGTGGAAAGCCTTGGAGCGGTTGCTGGTGCCCATGCCGTCGATGTGGACCACGATGAAGCCGAGTTCGGCCATGGCCTGGTCGCCCGGCACGGCGCTGAAGGTCTTGGGCACGAACGAGCCTTGCGGACCAGCATAAATGTTTTCGATCACGGGATACTTCTTATTGGGATCGAAATCCATGGGACGGGTGATAGTGCCCCAGATATCGGTCTTGCCATCGCGGCCCTTGGCCACGAAGACTTCGGGGAAACGGAAGCCGGCGGCGAGGAGCGCGGAGGCGTCGCCCTTTTCGAGGTCCATCACTACTTTCTGGTCTTCGGTTCGGCGGAGCTGCGATTGCGGCGGCAGATCGACGCGCTGCCAGGTGTCGACGTAATACTTCTTGTCTGGAGAGAAGACCACGGCGTGGTCGCCATCGGCTTCGGTGAGGCGCGTGAGTGAGGTACCGTCGAAATTGATGCGGTAATACTGGACGAGGTAAGGATCCTGGCCGGGGATGGAGCCGCCGGCCTGGAACCAGATCTGGCGCTTGGCGTCGTCGACCTCGATGACGTTGCGGACCAGCCAGGCGCCCTTAGTGATCTGGTTCTTGAGCTTGCCGGTGACACCGTCGTAGAGATAGAGGTGTTCCCAACCGTCGCGTTCGGAGGCCCAGATGATCTCCTTGCCGTCATTGAGGTCGTGACGGTAGCGGCGGCCACCCGATAGGCCCGGACCGAGCTGGCTGTAGTAGATGAAAGTCTTGCTGGCTTCGTCAATCAATGAGCGTACTTTAGCGGTATTGGCGTCGACTTCGAGCACGCGGTAAACCTGATGGCCGCGCTGGTTGTATTCGAAGGTGAAAGCGCGGCTATCCTTACACCAGATGGGCGGAGTGATGTCGTAGGGGTTGGGGAAGAGGGCCTGATCGATCTCAACCTCGGTTTTCTTTTCTACATCGAAGAGGGCGGGATAGGCAATGTCGAGCGCATCACCGGGCTTGCGATATTGGACCGAGGAGTGCTTGGGTTGGACCTGATCGGCGGGCGAGGATTCAACATAGTGAACCTGCCGGTCATAACCGGGGCGAGTGTGATAAGCGGCCAAGTGCTTGGAATCGGGCGACCAGGCGACGGAGCGGAGCGTGTAATAGTTGCCTTCGGAACCGTCGAAGCTCAGCGGGGCCGACGGCAGCGGCCGGCCTTGGGCAGTGGCGCCAGTGGGCCGAAGGAAGATGTTGTAGTTTTCGATGAGGGCTTCCCATTTGCCGTCGAAGGAGGCGCAGGTTGCGGTCTCGGCAGGAGTTTGTCCGGCGGCCTGAGGGGCTGCAGCAGCACCGCGGCCACCACGTCCACCGCGGCCGCCTTGCGCCGGATTCTGGGCGCGCGGAGCGCATGCGGGCTGGCCGCGGCCGGCGCCACGGCCACCACCGTCATCCTGCTGCGGAGACGGGGAAGGCGGTTGATACTCGAGACCATCGACGGGGTCGCCACCGACTTCCCGGGGAGCGGCGAGCTGGTCGTCATCCTCCAGATCTTCGGGTGCGCCGCCACGGCCGCGGCCACCGGCGTTGGCCGGTATGGCGCCACCCTTGGTGCAGGTGTAGTCGGCCAGCTTGCAGGTGTACACGGAGCCGCCCGTGCCGAACGTAAGGGACTGCGGATCGGTGAAGGTGAGCGGGGCGGTCTGCGGCGGAGTGTTCGGGGCGCCGCGACCGGCGGCACCGCCGCCACGACCGCCCTGGACAGGCGCAAAGGGCAAGGCCAGTCCGGTGTAATGACCGCCGCTGGCCGCGTTGATCGCCTCGGCCAGCTTGTCGTGGTCAAAGGCCGGCTTCCTGGTGGCGGCAGCGGCGTCTACCATCAGGAATTCCGCGCCTCCCTTTACCGTTCGCGAGTACCAGAATTGGCCGGACTCGCCGATCCATGTGGCTGCGCCCGGCGTACCGGTCACCAGGCCACGGGCTTTGGCCTGGAGGCCCTGCGCGCGTTGATAATCGGCGAAAGTTCCCTGTGCCAGGGCGACGCCGGCGACGAGAGCCGCGAGCGCCAGAGCGCGGGCGGCGGCGAGTGCGAGATGCGATTTCATACTGTCTCCTGCTTGTCCATTCCGTTTAACCAAAGGGTTGATCGATGGCGGGGCTCTGCTTGCTGAAGGTGCGAACGCCGCCCTCGGTGATGTACATACAATCTTCCAGGCGAACGCCAAATTCGCCGGTGACGATCATGGGCTCGTCACTGAAACACATGCCGGGTGCGAGAAGGGTCTTGTTCCCTTTGACGAGGTAGGTCCATTCGTGAATATCGAGGCCGATGCCGTGACCGGTGCGGTGGGGCAGGCCGGGGAGCTTGTAACCGGGGCCGAAGCCGGCATCGGTAATGACCTTGCGCGCGGCGGCGTCGACGGATTCGCACGTGGCGCCGGGTTTGGCGGCGGCGAGGGCGGCATCCTGCGCCTTGCGCTCCAGCGTCCAGATTTCTTTCTGGCGCGCGGAGGGTTTGCCGAGGACCACGGCGCGGGTGATGTCGGATTGATAGCCATCCACCGAGCAGCCGTCGTCGAGCAAGATCATGTCGCCTTCGTGAAGGGTCTGCGGCACGGTGCTGCCGTGGGGGAAGGCGGTGTTCTTGCCGAAGCTGACGGAGACGCCGCCCTGGAAGCCGAGGACGCGGTAGGCGGCGCCGATGTTGTTGCGGAGCTCGGCCGGGGTCATGCCTTCGCGGAGCGTAGTGAGGCCGGCGCGGTAGGCTTCGATAGTTACATCGGCCGCGCGCTGCATGAGCGCGAGCTCCGTTTTGGACTTGATCACGCGGCAACCGGCGGTGACCGGAGTAGCATTGACGCACTCGGCCGCTGGGATCTCCTGGCTCAGGCCATCGAAGACGGAGAAGTGGACCTGTTCTTCGAGGGCGAGGCGGCCGGTGGTGATGCCGCGATCTTTGAGCGCCTGGCGGATGGCGGCGAAGGGAGTACCGCCGTCGGGATAAGAGGCAACGGAGCCACCGATCTTGATGTCGTCCGGAAGGGACTGGGAGGCGGGGACGAGCCATGCGAGATCGCCCTTGGCGGGGATGACGAGTCCGGCGATCTGGGCGGCGCGGGTGCCGGTGAAGTAGAAGAGAGAGGAACCGCGCTCCATGAAGACGGCGTCGATCTTCTGGTCGTGCATGAGGCGGCGGGCCTTCTCGATGCGGCCCCGGCGCTCGTCCAAGGTGATGGGCTCGACGCCGGCCGTCATGGGCTTGAGGGCGCGGATGGCGTCGGGGACAGGCGCCGACGGCTGTTGTGCGCGGGCGAGAGCGGCAACGGAGACGGCCGAGGCCTTTAAGAAGAATCGTCGATTCATGTTGTGTTCAGGCGATCAAGTATACTGGCCCACTACTTCGAAGTGCTTCTCAGTCCCAGTCTGGATGATGACGGTGTCGTGGTGCTCGCCGCCGATGGTCGCGGGGCGGCCGTTCACGGTGGCCGTCTTCACGGCGTTCGCAAGCGGCATGCGGAGCTTTACGTGAAGCTCTTTGGGAGCGCCGGCGCGGGCCAGTTCGACTGTGGCGACGACACTCTTCGATTCCGGTTTGTTCTGAAGGTTGAGATTGACGCGACCCCAACGCGTGGGCGCCTGATCGATGCGGATGGGTTTGCCGGAGGCCACCCAGGCGCGCGGCACGCCCTTGGCAAGATAGAGGCGGTCTTCGTCATGATCTTCGATGGCCAGCATCCAGCGGACCACGCAGGGGATGGTCTGCTGCGCAGGGATGCAGAAGATCGGCTTGCCGGGACCCAACCCCGCCACTTCGCCCGACGTCCAACTGCCCGGCGAGTGGTCGTGATAGCGGTGGCCGTAGCAGAACAACAGATACTCTTCGATGCGGTCGAGGCGAATCAGCATCTCGGCATAACCGTAGGCGATGAAGCCCAGGATGGCGCGGTTCCCGCCGCCGCCCACATTCGCCAGCACGCCCATGGTGGTGGCGCCGTACGCGCGCATGGTGTCGACGACTTGATTCGCCACCGGATGCGGCAGCACATCGGCCATCAGCAATTCGGCGTAGGGACGGTGCGGCCACTGTTGTTCGCTGGGCCGTTCCGTCCGCATGGCCTCTTTAAAGGTCAACTTGGAACCAGGCAGCAACGGAACGTAGGGCGGAGTCTTGTCGTTCAACGTCCACTTGTCGATGCTCTTGAGCGTAGTGTCGAGCAGCGTGTCCGAGCGCTTCATCCAGTCGCGCGCGAGCGAGGCGCTGAAGCCGCCCCACACGCGGCTGAGATCGCGCAAGCCGCGCGCGGCGAAAGCGCTGTTGGCGTAGTAAGGTTTCCACCAGATTTCGGGGCGCGCGGCCAGACAGGCGTCGGATTCGCTCCAGCCCGCGATCAGGCCGTAGCCGCGATCGTCCGGCGCGAGCTTCAGGCTGGTATCGTGCATCGCCAGCAGGCCGGCGGCCGTGGCTTCAATCTTGCCGCGATGCTTCTGAATCAGCGCGGTGTCCTTGGTGTAGTTGAGATAGCGCGCGATTAACGAAAGCGTGAGCCCGTACTGCGCGGTTTCCGGCCCGCGCATGTTGATCATGCCCTTGGCATCGGTGTACTCGGACAAATAATTGTCGAGGATGGCCTTGCACGGCTCAAAGCGGCCCAGTTCCAGGTTGGTATAGACGGAGGCCGTGAAGATATCCTGGAAGCCGTCGTACTCGGAGCCGTAGTAGTCGCGATCCACCGCGCCATATTTGGGATACACGCCGCCGGGCCGCACCATGATTTCCTTGGCCACGGCGTGCTTCGACATGTCCACCCAGCTCTTGTCGGGCAAAGTGGTGGGCGCGAAGTCGGCGAGCTGCTTATCCCAATACTCGGCAAAGATCAGGAGCGCGCGGTAAAACTCTTCCGCCTTCGGATCCACTTTGAACGGAGGATAGGCGGGGTACGAGTAGCCGAAAACCACTTTGCTGATTTTGCCGTTATCGATGCGCGCCGTGCGGTGCCAGGTCTGCACGATGAACTTGTCGGGGGCTTTGACGTCGCCGAAGATCACCATGTCGATATACGACTGGTCGTTGATGGGGAAAACCTTGTGGACGGCCGGCATCCATCCTCCCAGCAGCCCTTCCCAGCGTTCGCGCGTGTTGGCATGGTCAGTCGCGGCCACTTGGGCGGGCGTGCCGATGACTCCCTGCAACTCGGAAAAATATTGGTTGGGGTGGTACGTACGGGTGTTGCCGGTGGCATAGACCGGCGCGGTGTCGAAGCACTCCTTGGTGCCGACAAATGTGTTCCAGGAATTGGTTCCGCCACCGCCCCCCGCATTCCCGCCGCCCGGCCCGGCGTTGGGGTTGGGCGCAACCGGACTGCCGATCAGCGGCGCGGCATCGCGAGCCTGGACCTCATCGGGATCGCCGTTGGCCAGCAACTTGTCGGCCAGCAGGTCCGGCAGCGAGTTGCCGATGTCCTGCTGCGACAACCCGAGGAACGGCACGGCGGCCTGCGAGAAAACGGCCTCCAGCCGCTTCCCCATCACGTGCGCCGCGCCACGCGAGGGCACGAAGGTGATGGAGCCATCGCGCTTGCTCAGGTCTTCATAAACCTTCCAGGCGATGTTGTTGTACTGGAATTCGCATTGCAGTGTGTGGCCCGTGGTATCGGGGGGCGTGGATTGTTCCGGTGCTTCCGGTGCGCCGGCTGCCTCGGCGGGCAGCGCTTGCGCCACGGCGGTCGTCAGCGCGACGCTTTGAAGGAATTCGCGGCGGTCCATAGATTGCCTCTTTTCCTATTTCTTGGTGGAGAACTTGTAGACCGTGGAGGTCTTGTACGTCTGGCCGGGCTTCAGCTCGGTGGACGGGAAACTCGGCTTGTTCGGCGAATCTGGATAATGCTGGGTCTCAAGACAGAAAGCCGCCCTCATGGGGTAGACCTTGCCGCCCTTGCCGGTGAGGGTGCCATCGAGGAAATTGCCGGTATAGAACTGAATGGCAGGCTCAGTGGTCAGCACTTCCATGACGCGGCCGGTCGTGGGCTCTTCGACGCGCGCCGCAAGAGCCAGGCCGGCGCCTTTGCGATCGATCACCCAATTGTGGTCGTACCCTTTGCCGAGTTTGAGCTGTTCGTCGTCCTGGTTGATGCGCGCGCCGATGGCGGTGGGCTTGGTGAAATCGAAGGGCGTGCCGGCGACGGGCTTGAGTTCGCCGGTGGGGATCAGGCCGGCGTCGACCGGGGTGAACTTCGAGGCGTTCAACATCAGCACGTGGCCGAGGATGTCGCCGTTGCCCGCGCCCTTGAGGTTGTAATAGGCGTGGTTGGTCAGGTTGAGGACGGTGTTTTTGTCGGTGGTGGCGGTGTAGTCGATTTTAACTTCGTTGGCGTCGGTGAGGTGATAGTCCACCGTCACGTGGAGATTGCCCGGGTAGCCCTGATCGCCGTCTTTGCTGAGGAGGGTGAGTTGGAGGCCGCCGTCGGAAAGCTCCTTGGGAGTCCAGACTTGTTTGTCGAAGCCCCGGTCGCCACCGTGGAGGGAGTTCTCGCCATTGTTGACGGGAAGGGTGTAAGTCTTGCCGTCGAGCATGAACTTGGCGTGGCCGATGCGATTGCCATAGCGGCCGATGAGCGCGCCGAAGTAAGGCTCGTTGGGATTGAGGTAGCCCTCGAGCGAGTCGAAGCCGAGGACGACGTCGCCCATGGCGCCGGTGCGGTCGGGCGTCTTCAACGAGACGATGGCGCCGCCGTAGGTGGAGATTCTGAGCTCCATGCCCGAGGCGTTGGTAAGAGTGAAGATCTGGACGGCAGCACCGTCCTGGGTCTTGCCGAAATCGGCTTTCGAGATCTTGGTGGCGGCGTGGATGGTGATGGCACCGACGGCGAGCAGGACGGCGGCGGATGATAGCGCTAACATTTCTGCAATACCTCCAGGGAGAGAGCTAATTGTATAACGAAACCGATAGCCGGTGGTGGCCTACAAGGAAAGGCGACGTGCGAACCGGGACGGGAACGGATTACAATGACCTCATGAAAGCGATTGCAGGATTAGCTGTCTTTCTGGCTCTGCTCCCCCGTGTGGAGGCCCAGACGGCACCGCGGGATTACCCGGTGAAGCCGGTTCCCTTCACGGCGGTTCACGTCAACGACATTTTCTGGGCGCCGCGCATCGAAACGAATCGCACGGTGACCATCCCGTTCGCTTTCGAGAAAGAAGAGGAGACCGGGCGGGTGGACAACTTCATCCGCGCCGCCGAGGCGCTGAAGGGGATTCCGTTCGAGAATCACAAACCGCCGGGGTATCCGTTCGACGATTCCGACGTGTATAAGGTGATCGAAGGGGCGTCGTACACATTGAGCGTGCACCCGGATCCCAAGCTCGACGCTTACATCGACGCACTGATCGCCAAGATCGCGGCGGCGCAGGAAGCGGACGGCTATCTCTACACGGCGCGCACCATCGATCCGCTGCATCCGCACCCGTGGTCGAGCCCGACGCGGTGGACGCTCGAAGAAGTGGACAGCCACGAGCTCTACGACCTGGGCCATCTCTACGAAGCCGCAGCGGCGCACTATCTGGCGACCGGCAAGCGCAACCTGCTGGACATTGCCATCCGGACGGCGAACCTGCTGGTGGATACGTTCGGCCCGGGCAAGCGCACCATCTGGCCGGGCCACGAGATCACGGAGATGGGGCTCGCGAAACTGTACCGCGTGACGGGCGACGAGCGATATCTGAACCTGGCGAAGTTCATGCTGGATGCGCGCGGGCCGGACACGCAGCCGCAGGTGCCCAATGCGCGCGAGCCGCAGTACAACCAGTCGTATAAGAAAGTAGTGGACCAGACCGAAGCGGTGGGGCACGCGGTGCGCGCGGAGTATCTGTATTCGGGGATGGCGGATGTGGCGGCGCTGACGGGCGATACCGCTTACGTGAAAGCCATCGACAAGATTTGGGATAACGTGGCGAGCCGGAAGATCCACGTGACGGGCGGCGTGGGCGCGCGCGGCGCGGGGGAGGCGTTCGGCAACGACTACGAGCTGCCCAACATGAGCGCCTATAACGAAACCTGCGCGGCCGTGGGCAACGACTTCTGGAACCAGCGGCTCTTCCTGCTGCACGCCGATGGTAAGTATATCGACGTGATGGAGCGGACGCTCTACAACGGGCTGATCTCCGGCGTGGCGCTGGACGGGAAGACGTTTTTCTACCAGAACCCGCTGGAGGCCACCGGCAAGGCCAACAAGGACCAGCGCAGCCCCTGGTTCGGAGTGGCCTGCTGCCCCGGCAATATCACGCGCTTCATGGCGTCGGTGCCGGGCTACGTTTACGCGCAGCGCGGCGACGCTCTGTGGGTGAACCTTTATATGGGCAACACAGCCGAGATCAAGATGGACAACGGCCGCACGGTGAACGTGGCTCAGGAAACACGCTACCCGTGGGACGGCAACGTGAAGATGACGGTTAGCCCGGACCAGGGCGCGGCCATGACGGTGAACGTGCGCATTCCGGGTTGGGCACGGAATGAGCCGATCGCGTCTGACCTCTATCGGTTCACCGATAAAAGCACGCAGGCGGCGGTCCTCAAGGTGAACGGCAAGACTGTTCCGATGAAGATTGATAAAGGATACGTGGCGCTGACTCGCACCTGGGCGAAAGGCGACACCATCGAGCTGAGCCTGCCCATGCCGGTGCGTCGGGTGGCGGCGAACGACCAGGTGACGCCCGACCGCGGGCGCGTGGCTCTCGAGCGCGGGCCGATTGTCTACGCGGCCGAGTGGGTGGACAATCCCAACGGCAAAGTGCGCAACCTGATGCTGCCCGATAGCGCCACGCTGACGGCGGAATTCAAGCCGGACCTGTTGAAGGGCGTCGAAGTGATCAAGGGTAAGGCCGTGGCGCTGAATAAAGACGCGCAGGGCCAGACCGTGAAGACCGAGCAGGCCTTCACGGCGATTCCTTACTATGCATGGGCCAATCGCGGGCGCGGCGAGATGACGGTGTGGCTGCCCACGTCCGAAGCCAACGCCAAGCCGGCCACGCTGCCGACCATCACGGATACGGCCAAGATCACGGTTTCGCGGCCGCCCCAAGGCGGCATTGGCTCGACCGGCACGCTGCAAGATGGCGAGGAGCCGGCGGGCGGCGAAAACGGCACGCATTTCGACTGGTGGCCCACGCGGAACACTACCGTCTGGGTGCAGTACACCTTCGACCAGCCGCACAAACTGTCACACAGCGACGTGTTCTGGTTCGACGACAGCACCACCGGCGGCGGCTGCGCCGTGCCGGCGTCGTGGAAGCTGTTGTACCAGGACGGCGATCAATGGAAGCCGGTGGAGAATCTGGGGCCTTTCAACGTGGAAAAGGGCGCCTCGAACGAAGTATCTTTCAAGCCGATAACAACTAATGCCGTGCGGCTGGAGTTAGTAATTCAGCCTAACTGGTCGGCTGGCGTGAATAAGTGGCACGTAGAGTAATAAGGATAAGAAGATGAGCGAACTTAAGAGCGTAACACGACGCGGATTTGGCGCATTGCTGGCGGCTACGCCGGCGGTGCTGGCGCAACAGCAAACGCCACCCCCGCCCACGACGCCGGCACAAACGCCGGCGGCAGGATTGCCCACGCAAGGCGCGTCGCCGCAGCGGCCGGGACGTCCGCAGGATATCCCACCGTTCCAGGATCCGATTGAGTTTGTGCGGAAGGATGTGCCGGCCAGGATGCAGCCTTTCCCCATGACGCAGGTGCGTCTGCTGGCCGGGCCGTTTCAGGATGCGCAGGAGTGGAACCGCGGCTACATGTCGCGGTTGCCGGCGGACCGGTTGACGCACAATTTCCGGTTGAACGCGGGGTTGCCGTCGTCGGCCAAGCCGCTGGGCGGTTGGGAGCAATACGTGGACCCGAGTTTGCCGCGCCGCAACCAGGACGGCGAACTGCGCGGCCACTTCACGGGCCACTTCCTTTCGGCCAGCGCGCAGTTGTGGGCCTCGACGGGCGATAAAGAGGCCAAGGCCAAGGGCGATGAGATGGTGGACGCGCTCGCCAAGTGCCAGGCGAAGCTGGGGGCGGGCGGCTACCTGAGCGCCTTCCCGACGGAATTCTTCGACCGGCTGGATGCGCGGCGCGGCGTCTGGGCGCCGTTCTACACGGTCCACAAGATCATGGCCGGCATGTTCGATATGTATCAGTACGCCGGCAACAAGCAGGCGCTGGAAGTGGTTTCGGGCATGGCCGACTGGGCGGACCAGTGGACGGGGTCCAAGACCGAAGAGCACATGCAGGATATCCTGCGAACCGAATACGGCGGGATGGGTGAGGTGCTCTACAATCTGGCAGCGGCCACCGGGAATGAGAAGTGGGCCAAGGCGGGCGACCGGTACTCCAAGAAGAGCTTCTTCAACCCGCTGGCCTCGCGGCGCGACGAACTGCGCGGCCTGCACGTCAATACGCACATCCCGCAGGTGATTTCGGCGGCACGGCGGTATGAGATTTCGGGCGACGTGCGTTTCCACGACGTGGCCGATTATTTCTGGGACGAAGTGGTGGGCGCGCGCAGCTACGTCACCACCGGCACCAGCGACGCAGAAGGCTGGCAGAGCCAGCCGCGACAACTGGCGTGGGAATTGAAAAACACGGGATTAAGGAATCCGAATTCGCAGCCCAGCCCGAATACGGCCGAGTGCTGCTGCGCTTACAACATGCTCAAGCTGACGCGCCATTTGTATAGCTGGACCGGCCAGCCGCGTTACTTCGATTACTACGAGCGCAGCCTGCTCAACTAGCGGCTGGGCACGATTGAGCCGAACACCGGCCACACCGAGTATTATTTGTCGCTGGCGCTCAATGGGGCGCGTAAGAACTTCAACAGCGACTTCGACGATTTCTGGTGCTGCACGGGTTCGGGCGTGGAAGAATATTCCAAGCTCAACGACAGCATCTACTGGCGCGACGAACAGGGGGTTTACGTGAACCTGTTCATCGCCTCCGAACTGAATTGGGAAGAGAAGGGTTTCAAGCTGCGGCAGGACACGAAGTTTCCGCAGCAGCCGGGAACAACGCTGGTGGTCGAGGCGGCGAGGCCCGTCCACATGGCCATGCGCGTGCGCGTGCCGGGGTGGCTGACCACGGCGCCGGTAGTGAAACTGAACGGGAAGGCGATCGAAGCGTCGGCGGAGCCGGGCAGCTACCTGACGCTGGCGCGGACCTGGAAGGCCGGCGATCGCGTGGAGATGGAACTGCCGATGCATCTTTCGGTGGAGACGCTGCCGGACGATACGACGCTGCAGTCCTTTTTGTACGGACCCGTAGTGCTGGCCGCGGACCTGGGCGCGGTGCCGCCGCGGCGGGCGCCGGGCGACGGCGGCGCGCCGCAGCAGCGGCCGCAATTCGAGACGCCCACGTTCAAAGCTGCGGGCGCGGATCCGACCGCGTGGGTCAAGCCGGGCGATGGACCGCTGGCGTTCCACACCACGGGGCAGGCGAAGGACTTCCCGCTGGCGCCGCTGAATAGCATTTTTGACAAGCGGTACCTGGTGTATTTGAAGGTGACGTAGCTGCCCCCTGGTGGGGCATGCTTTAGCTTGCCCAAGGCCCCGTGTCATAATGTAAGCGATTCCAATCTTGAGGGACAAACGCATGATCACTCGTCGTGGTTTTGGCGCCATCGTGGCCGCCGTGCCGGCGCTGGCACAACAGCCGCTCGCACCCCAGCAAGCACCGCCGGTCGGAATTCCCGACCCCAACACCAGCGTGACGCCGGCGATGCGCGGCGGCACCATCAAGGTGATCCCGCCGTTCGAGGGGCCCATCGAATTCACGCGCAAAGACGTCCCGCTCAAAGCGCGTCCCTTCCCCATGACGCAAGTGCGCCTGCTGCCGGGCATTTTCCACGACGCCCAGGATTGGAACCAGGGCTACATGTCGCGCCTCGACGCCGACCGGCTGCTGTACAACTTCCGCGTAAATGCGGGCCTGCCCACCGGCCAGTCACAAGGCTTCGCCGGCGGCGGCCCTGGGAACTGGGAGCGGCCGTCGGACGGAACTCGCACCACCGAACTCCGCGGCCATTTCACCGGCCACTTCCTCTCCGCCAGCGCGCAACTTTGGGCCTCCACCGGCGACAAAGACGCGAAGGCCAAAGGTGATGAGATGGTGGCGGAACTGGCCAAGTGCCAGGAGAAACTCGGCGGCGGATATCTGAGCGCCTTCCCCACTTCGTTCTGGGAGCGGCTCGACCGCCTGGCCGGAAAGCCGCGTCCGGCGCGCGGCGCGGATCTCAGCCAGACCATTCCGTGGGCACCGTTCTACACCATCCACAAGATCATGGCCGGCATGTTCGATATGTACAGCGTGGGCGGCAACCAACAGGCGCTCAAGGTGCTCGAGGGCATGGCGGACTGGGCCGATACGTGGACCGCCTCGAAATCCGACGAACACATGCAGGATATTCTGAACACCGAGTACGGCGGCATGGCCGAAGTGTTGTATAACCTGTCAGCGGCCACTAACAATGACAAGTGGGCGAAGGCCGGCGACCGCTTCACCAAGAAGGTCTTCGTGAATCCGCTGGCCATGGGGCGCGACGAACTGCGCGGCCTGCACACCAACACCCACATACCGCAGGTGATCGCCGCGGCGCGCCGTTACGAAATCTCCGGCGACCGGCGCTTCTATGATGTCGCCGATTTCTTCTATTACACGGTTTCGACGGGCCGCACGTATGTGACCGGCGGCACCAGCAACGGCGAAGGCTGGCTGACGCAGCCGCGCTTCCTGGCTCATGAATTGAAGCTGAGCGGGGCCACCGCCGAGTGCTGCTGTTCTTACAACATGCTCAAGGTGGCACGCCACCTGTACTCCTGGGACGCCGACCCGCGCTACTTCGATTACTACGAGCGCACACTGCTCAATCATCGAATGGGCACGATTCAGCCGAAGACCGGCCACACGCAGTATTACATGTCACTCACACCCGGCGCGTGGCGCACGTGGTGCAGCGAAGATCAATCGTTCTGGTGCTGCACCGGATCGGGAGTGGAGGAATATTCCAAGCTCAACGACAGCATCTACTGGCACGACGACGCCGGACTCTTCGTCAACCTCTTCATTCCCTCCGAGCTGAACTGGAGCGAAAAGGGCTTCCGTTTGCGGCAGGAGACCAAGTTCCCGATGGAGCCGGCGACCGCGCTGGTGGTGACCGCGGAGAAGCCGGTGCAACTCGCGCTGCGGTTGCGCATTCCCGGCTGGCTACAACAGGCGCCCGCGGTAAAACTGAACGGCAAAGTACTGGATGCGACGGCCACGCCGGGCAGCTATCTGGCGATTTCACGCCCGTGGAAGACCGGCGACCGCATCGAAATGGCGATGCCGATGCATCTCTCAGTGGAAGCGATGCCGGACGATGCCAAGATGCAGGCCGTGCTCTACGGACCGCTGGTGCTGGCGGGCGATCTGGGCAACGAGGGACTCACGGACCGCATGGTGAACGGACAGGAAGGGCCGAATACTTTCCGGCTGCAGCTGCAAGTCCCGGTCTTCAAGGCAGCGGGCGACGACCCGGCTTCCTGGATCAAGCCGGCGGATCAGCCGCTCACGTTCCGCACTACCGGCCAGCAGAAGGACATCACGCTGTCGCCGCTCCACAGCATCACGGACAAACGCTATTCGGTCTACTGGCAAGTGTCGTAGGGCCGAGTGCCAGCCCGACGGCCAACGCCACATCCTCGCGCCACGGGCGCGCGGCGATCTGCACGCCAATCGGGAGTCCTTCGGCGGATTGTGCGTAGGGCACCGCAAGCGCCGGCCAGCCCGTCAAGTTGTAGGTCATGGTGTAGCTGAAGCCACGAAAATTGGCGTCCTCAATCGATGTGCCGTGCGGCAACGCCGGATTCGCACACACCGGTGACAGAAGCACGTCATAGGGGAAGGCGCACAGGTCCGCGCGGAACTCGTCCCACTCCGCCCAATATTGCGTCAGGCCCGCGACATCGGTGCGATACGCTTCCAGCTTGGCGAGCCACCCATCCAGCAGCGGATGGGTCGGTACGCTGCCAATGGCCGTCGCGAAGGTTCGGAGGCCATCGCCGCCGTCCGGCCCGATCAACTTCATCTCCAGGTCGTAACTGCGCTCGATGCCGGATGGCCGGCGCTCTTCCACCAGCGCACCGGCTTCCACCAGCGCCCGCGCGGCGCGCCGCACCGCCGCGACAGTTTCCGCTGTGGGCGAGGCAATGCCGTTATCGGTAAAGAAGGCCACGCGCATGCCGCGCACACCGGCCGGCTCGCGCCACGGCATCTCCACTACGGTGCGGTCACAGCCGTCGCCGCCCAACAGGATTGGCATTACGGCGGCCAGGTCCTCGACGTGGCGGGCCATCGGCCCGATCTGCCAGAGCGCCTCGATCCATCCGCCCGCCGGTGGAACATGGCCGGTGCGGGCCAATCGCCCCGAGGTCGGCTTGAGCGCCGCGATGCCGCAGAAATGCGCGGGCAGGCGCACGGAGCCGGCGCAATCGCTCCCCAGCCCCAGGGGCGAACCGCCAGCCGCAATCAGCGCCGCCTCTCCACCGCTTGACCCGCCCGGCGTGCGCGTCACATCGTACGGATTGTTGGTGCGCCCACGAATCAGGTTGTCGCTTTCAAAAGCAAACAGCAGGTCCGGCAGGTTGGTCCGTGCGATGGGAATGGCGCCGGCCGCGCGCAGGCGGTGCACCAGCGTGGCGTCGCGTGCCGAAGGCGGCGCGTTGCGATATCCCAACGTGCCGGCCGTGCAGACCGTACCGGCCACCTCCATCGAATCCTTGATCGAAAAGGGCACACCGTCGAAGGGCCCGCGCAACGCTCCGGCCGCGTGTCTGAGATCGGTCTCGCGCGCCGCGCCGCGAGCCGTTTCGGCCAAGACCTCCACCACCGCATTCAGCCGCGGATTCACTTCTTCGATGCGCGCCAGGTGCGTTTCCACCAATTCGAGCGATGAGATTTTGCCTTCGCGAATCAGTCGCCCCTGCGCGGCGCCGGACAAATCCAGTATTTGGTTCATGGTTCCTTGATGGTCAGAGTTTGATTGGCCGTCACGCTGGTCAGCTTCTGCTTGCGGCCGCTGGGCCATTCGATCTCAACCGACGTCGCCGCGGCATCCTTGCCCAGCCCAAAAGTGAGGGCGAGATCGCTCGCCGAGCAATAGCTCGAACCGCTGTGTACGGTCTGAGACTGCGCGCCGCCGGCGCTCGTGACGCGGGCGACTGCGCCAATGCCGTCGCGATTGCTGCGCGTGCCCACCAGCTTCAATTGCAGCCAGTGGTTGCGATTCCCGCCGTCATTGCGGTAGAGGTAGGCCGGGCCGTTGTTGGTGGAGATAAGAACGTCCAGATCGCCATCGCGATCGAAATCGCCATACGCCGCGCCGCGCGCCACCATGGGCCGGCTGAAGGCGTTGGTCTGTTCGAAGCCTCCTTTCCGGTTGTTGTGAAACAGCAGCGGCAATTCCTGATATTGCACTTTTGGCTGGACGCGCGCGATCTCCTCCTCGATGTGGCCGTTAGCGGCGAAGATATCGGGATAGCCATCCAGATCGAAATCGAAAAAGAAGAGGCCGAAGGTGAGCGTGAGCAGACTGGCTCGGCCCACGGCGGAGCGCGGCGCCTCATCGACGAAGACGCCGTTGCCTTCATTGTGGTAGAGGCCCAGCATCTGGTTGGAAAAATTACCGACCACCAGGTGCGTGCGGCCGGAGCGGTCGTAATCGGCGGAGTCCACACCCATGGCGCCGCGCGCTACGCCGTCTTCGCCGAAGGCCACGCCGGCGCCGAGGCCGTCCTCTTTGAATCGGCCGTCCTGCAGATTGCGGTAGAGCTTGTTGGGCTGCGTGTCGTTGGCGACAAATAGGTCGGGCCACCCGTCGCCGTTGAAATCGAGAACGGCCACCCCGAGCGCCTTGCTGGTGGGGTCGGCAAGCCCGGCCTTGGCGGTCACGTCCTCGAACTTTCCGCCGCCGAGATTGTGATAGAGCTTGGGCGCGACGCCCTTGTAGGATTCCGGCGTGCAGTACGATTTGGTGGAGCCATCGAGCGAGCACCACAGGTCGCCTGGCGCGGTCCACTGGACATAGTTGCCCACGAAAAGGTCGAGCTTGCCATCGCGGTCGTAATCGAGCCACGCGGCGCTCGTGCCGAAGGCTGCGTTATCGATGCCGGCCTCTTTGGTGACATCGCGAAAGCGGCCGCCGCCTTCGTTGTGGAACAGGCGATCGCCGCCGAGCGCGGTGATGTAAACGTCGTCGCGGCCGTCGTTATCGTAATCGCCGATGGCAACTCCCAAGCCATAGATTTCGACATCCAGACCGCTCCCCTTAGTGATGTCGGTGAAGGTGCCGTCGTGGTTGTTGCGATAGAGGGCCGCAGTGGTGCGATGGCCGCGCGGCGCCAGGTCCTTACCGTTGATCAGGAGGATGTCGAGCCAGCCGTCGCCATCGGCGTCGAAAAATGCGCAGCCGGAGCCCATGGTCTCCGGCAGCCACTTCCTGCCCGTCTTACCGGCGTTGTGGACGAAGTGGATTCCCGCGGCGGCCGTGACATCGGTGAAGCGAATCGGTTCATCGCCGGCCAGCAGAGGCAGCAGCAATAAGATCGGAAACGTGATCGTGAATCGGTTGCCTTTCATTGTTGTCCTCCGGGCTCAAGAGCCGTGGTTTGGCGGTGAGGGTCTGCGACGATTCATCGGCCTTGAAGCGCCGGAACAACGCCTCCTCGCGCGCCGCCTGCGCAGTCTCCCCGAGCCCGCGATAACTCAGCATCAGGTTGTAGTGCGCCTGCACATCTTCGGGATCGACATCCAGGGTCTTGCGCAAAGCGCCGACGGATTCGGCGTAGCGGCGCTCTAGGAACAGAATTCGGCCGATCTGGTTGCTGGTCACCCGATCGCGCGGATACTGCCGTGCGGTCTCCCGCAGGTGCCGCAGGGCGCCGTCGAAATCGCCCGCCGCTTTCAGAATCATCGCCAGAAAGAAATGGCCCCGCGCCAGCGAAGGTTGCAATTCGAGCGCCTTTTCCACAAAGGGCCGGGCCGCGTCGGTCTCGCCTTCCTGGATCAGCGCCCGCCCCACGTTCAGCCATCCATCGGCATAGCCGGGCTCGGCTTCCGTGACGTGACGGAAGGCGTACTCGGCGCCCTTCAGGTCGCCCTGTAGCAGCAACCCGATGCCCCAATCGTTCCAGCGCTCGCGGTCCTGCATGCGCACCACCGGTTCCCAGCGCGGCTCGCCCAGCTCGATTTTCGCGGCGGCGTGAGCCAGGGTGACAATCGGCAGGTCCGGCACGGGGCCGCCATTGAACGTGTACTCGCGATTGTCGAAGCTTAGGCCCGCGGCTCCCGGCTTGGCCACGCCGGCGTACGAGAACTGAGTGTAATAGTAGGCGAACTTCCGGTAATTCAGTTTGGTCTCAAGCGTCACCGGCCCCACGGCGTCCTTGGGAATTGCGACGCGGAAGTGCGCGGTATCCGCGGCGCCCGGGGGAATCAGGTGGACGTAGAGAACGCTGCGCGTCTGCCAGGCGTTGCGCTTGTTGATGGGATTCCCTTCCCCATCGATCTGCAGCGATTTGTAAAAATGCGCCCCCGGATCCACGGGCCCGCGTCCGCCGTCAGCCACATCCCCACTCCACGCCAGCACGCGGCCGCGCGCATCGGTGGCTTTGAACTCCAGCCACACGTCGTAACCATCCACGGTGCCGGCCGGAAAGAAATGGCCGATCTTGCGCGTCCGCACCACGGCGTCCACGCGGACCGTGGACCCGGGCTGGAATCGCACGCCCGGCCCATCGATGGGCGCGGCCACTTTGCCGACTTCGCGGATCATTACCGGTCCCGATTGCTCGGCCTCTTCACCCACCGCGAAAGTGGACGCCAGAGCCGGAGCATCGCCGGCGCGCCGCCGCATCTCGGTCTGGCCCTTGATCTCTTCCACCGGCGTGGCCGCGAACAGGTCCACCGTGATGAAGCCCGACTGCAGGAACTTTTCCGTGAGCTTCAACTGCTCTTCGTCGTGGTTCACGTACGCGATGGCCGTATTGGCCGCCGGAAAGCGGTGCGAATGGACCTTGCCCGCGCGGTTGCCGGGATCGTGTGAATCCACCAGCGGCATGTGGCAATCCGAGCAGGTCTGCGGCTTGGGTGGGTAATAGAAGGATCGCGCCCCCTGTCCCGAGACACCGCTTGCCTGCCAGTTGTCGTACTCATTGAAGCCGCGCAGCCAGCGGTAATGGTTCACCGGCTCATCCAGGTGCACCTTGTGGCAGGTGGCGCAGTACTCCGGCGAATCCTGCCGCATGAAGGCCTTCATGAAAGACTGGCGATGCGGCTCCGGATTCAGGTACGTCAGGAAGGCGTCCAGCTTGCGAATCCAGGGATTGCGGCTGGAAGCGATTTCGTGGAGCGGCGGATACATCATGATGAAATCGCCCTGCCCCATGCTGCTGCCCACGTGCACAATGGAATGGCACGACATGCAGCCCAGACCGTTCTGCGCCTCCGGCGTCTCTACCTGCTCTTTGATGGGCCGCTCGAAACGACCATTGAAGAAGACCGCGTGATCGTGGCAGCCCGCGCACCACTTGCTGCCTTCGACGCCGCTCAGCTCCTGCATGTGCAGGACGGTGGCACGATAGAAGCGGTTATTGAACGATGCGAAGTGGTGCACGGAGCTCTTCCACTGCTCGTAGATATCCTTGTGGCATTCCCCGCACAACTTCGAATCCATGAAGAAGCCGGAGGGAATGGTTTTGCCCGTGTTGGTGTTTGCCGATGACGGCCAGAATGGCGACTTCGGCCCGGCGCCCTCTTCGGTCATGGAAACCGGGACGACGTTCGGATTTTGAATGCGGTCGAGCGGCTGGTTCAATCGGACGGCCAGCACCACCACGGCGAGCGCCGCAACTGCCCCGCGCCAATGCGGCAGCAGGATCGCCAGGCCGACCACCGCGAGCGCAATGTGCGCCGCAAGGATGGCGCGGTGATCGCGGGTGGCTCCGACAATGACGAGAACGATTCCCAAGGCCCCGGCAATCGCGGCGCAGGCCGCACCGCCCTGGCGCGTCTCCACTGCATGCGGACCACCCACACGACCACCGCGGCGCCCAGCACCAGGTGCAGCAGGACGTTCGCAATATAAAAGATGGTGGCCGAGGGCAGCGCCGCCACATACGCGGCATTCACCAACATCAGCAGCACGAGGATCGCCATCAGTTCGACCCTCCCAGCGGCCGGATCAAGCGCAATGCCGGACGCGTGTTGTATTCGCTGCGGTAACGCCGGTGCTCGGCATCATCGGGAAAATGCTCGTTGGCGGGATAGGGATACCGGCTCATTCCGTGAAACGGCAGCGGCTCCACGCTCGCGCCAAAGGCTGTGTTGGGATCGCGATCCTTCGCCCAGCCATCCACCTTCAACAGAAAGTCGCGGGTCCATCCGGCGGGCAGCGCCGGCAACGCTGAGGCCGCGAACCGCAACAGCATTTCGTCGCCCGAGCCCATCAGCACCAGGCGGTCATCCACCGCCCGCAGCAACTCCCGAACGTCGCCGTACCGCGTATACAGGCCGCGGGTGGGATTCCAGAACGTGTCGGGCGAAACATGGTCATAAAGGAATGTATCGGGCTGTTTGCGTTCCCCATCGATGCGGGTTTCGGAAAACCCGCGAAAGTGGAGGCCGGCCGAAGCGAGCGCGACTTCGCTCTGGCGCACTTCGGGTTCGGACGCGCCTTCGCTGAGAAAAATCTCGTCCCAGTANNTCCACCGCGATGGTCTTAGGCTTGCCGGCCGGCATGCCCATATCCTCATTGACTGTCTTCCAGCGGCCCTCGGCATCCTGCATTTGCAGGTACGGCATGACGAGGCCGCCTTTGATGGCCTGCGCGGCGGCGCGGAAAGTGCTGCCGTCGGGCCAATCCACCCAGCCGTTGAGCAGCAGCACAGCGCGGCCGGACGGAGCGGCCTGGCCGAAATCGAGCTCCAGCGTGTGCGGCGCGGCGACACCCAGCTCGCTGCGCGGAAACTGGTCGGGATAGCGCTGGTCCTTGGCGGTCAGCCGCGGAAGCACGTCGCGGCCCTGTTCGTCGCGCGCGCTGGCGGGATAGACGCGCCGTTTCACACCGAACAGGCGGTAATCGGGATACGGCGGCCCCTTGAATTTCTCGTTGGTGAAGATCTCGGCCGCGGCGGGATGATCGATGGCCAGCAGTTGGATCTGGTCGATATAGGAAACTTCGCTCAACTCTTCGGTGACGCGGATGTCGTACTGGCCGTCGCGAACGGTGAGCGCGGCGCCGGGTATCGACACGTACTCGTCGTGATCCACGGGGAAGTAGGTGCCTTCGCCATCGCTCGCGCCGAGCGGCGCCACGCCCAGCACGTCGGTGATGAACTGGATGCCGCGGCCGTTCCAGGTCCAGATCATGGGGCAGGAGCCGGAGAGGCGCTGCGCTTCCTGGTAGGTATGCGCGCGGTTGGTGAGCTGGTTCACTTCGTTCTGGACGAGGCCGTTCGGCCAGGTGATGCGCACCACGTCGACGGCGGCGGCGCTTGCGGCGTCGAAAAGCAGCGGCACTCCGGCGTAGGTCTGCTTGCGGTAAAGCGTGCCGGCCTTGATTTCGACTTCCGCGTCCTGCGCCAGCTTCAAACTTTTTATGCCTTCCAGTCGAACGGAAATCCAGCGTGCGCTCGAACGCGTGCGGTTCCACAGCAGGTGGACGGTGCCATCCGGCGCAATGCGGGCGCGGTCCAGACGGCCATCGCCATCGAAATCGGCCTCTACTTCGGCCGCGTTCGGTGGGGAGCCGCCGTAGGGTTCAGGCGCGTACTGGCCGCCCAGATGGTCGCGATACAGCACGGGCGCGTGATCGGAATAAAAGACCGCCAGGTCGAAGGCTTTAGTGTCCGGCGCCACGCGCAACTTGAGCGCGGCGGTGGAGTGGGCTGCGACGAACGGAAAGTCGGCCGTGCGATCGGCGAAGCCGGCAGCGCCCTGGTTGCGCGCCAGCGCGGAGGATTCACCCAGCAGCACCAGGTCGAGATCGTAATCGTGATCGTAGTCGATCCACACCGCGCGCTCAAAGGGACCTTGCGGCAGGCTCGCGGGGTAGGGAGCGTAACGGCCCCCGGTGTTGCGGTAGAGCAGCGGACCGTCGGCCGTGAGGATGCAGAGATCCATCAGCCCATCGTTATCGAAATCGCCGGCCGCGACGAAGCGCACACCAGTCAAGCCGCCGAGCCCGGCATCCACGGGCGGAACCGCGCCGCGCCGGTAGAGCGAGATGCCCCGCGCCGACCAGACCAGCAGATCGGCCTGCCCTGCGCCGGTTGAATCAATCACGGCGATGCCTTCGCCCTTCCCCAGCACGCGGTCTTCGAACTTCGGCGCTGCCGGCGGCGGAATGGCGCCGGCGGCGGGAGGATCGTAGATCTCGGCATACTGGCACCAGTCGACGTCCTCCGGCACCACCGCCCCTTCGGCGGACTTCTTCAATTGCTGAAAGACTTCCAGGGCGTGCGCGGCATCCTGTTCGCGGCCCGCCTGCCGGTAGAGATTGTAGAGTTGGAAACGGGCGGCCGCCAGCAGCGGTTCGAGCTTGGCGGTCTGCTCGAATTGCGCCAGCGCATCGGCGGTACGGTCGGCCAGTTTGTAGAGCGTGGCAAGCTGATAGTGCGCGATTGGCTCGGCCGGCGTCAGTTGTAACATGCGCTCAAATTGCGCAATGGCCCGCGCGGTGTCGCCGTTCTTCTTGTAATAGATGCCTAGGTTGAACCACGTGTAGGGCAGCGACGGATCGCGCCGCTGCACGTCCTGCAATTGCGCCACACCCTCGGCCATGTTGCCCGCGCGCAAAAGCGCCAGGCCATAGTTGAGCTTTTCGCGCGTGGAATTGGGCGCCAGGTCGAGGGCCTTCTTGAATTCCGCGACAGCCTCCGGCTGCGTCACGGGATTCTCATAAAACGCCTTGCCCAGGTTGCGATGCTGGGCCAGGCGGCGGTCGAGCGGCGCATCGGCGGCCCAGAGCCAGGCGGCGAGCAACACCAGAAACATTCGCAGGAAGGACTGTTTCATGCCTTTGAGAACCTTTCCTTCTTCACCACTCCGGCGCCCTCTTTCACGGTGACAAGCTGATCGGCTTCGACGTTTTCGATCCGCTCCATGCCGCCGTTCGGCCAACGAATCTCGAGTGCGGCGGTCTTCTCGGCGCCCAAACCGAAATGCAGGCGGAAGTCGTTCACGGAATAAAAGCTGGTCTGGCTGAGCACCGCCTGCGCCTGCTTCTTGCCGCCATATTGCACGACCACCGTGGCTCCGATGGCGCTGCGGTTGGATTTCGTCCCCACCAGTTTCACTTTCAGCCAGTGGCCGCCGCCGGTGACATCGTTGCGCAGCAGGGAGGGTGGTTCATTCAGGTTGATGACCACGACATCCATGTCGCCATCGTTGTCGAAATCGCCGAAGGCGCAGCCGCGGCTGGAGTGCGCGGCGGACACACCGCTTCCCGCCTCCTCAATCAGCTCTTCGAATTTTCCGCCACCCAGGTTGCGAAAGATCACGCGCGGCGTTTCAAAAGGGTAGGCCGGAACCTTGGCCTCAAGTTCCGGGTAGATGCTTCCCGTGGCGAAAAAGAGATCGGGCTGGCCGTCGTTATCCAGATCGACCATGGCAGTGCCCCAACAGGTGTAGCGCGTCTCCACGCCAAGGCCGGAAGCCACTGTGACGTCATCGAAACTGCCCTTGCCGTTGTTGCGATACAGAATGCAGGTGTCGTCAGCAAAGTGGGTTTTGAAGATGTCGAGGTTGCCGTCGAGGTTGTAATCGCCGACGGCGACGCCCATGCCGGACTGCTCCATGCCGTCTTCGTTCAGCGCCACGCCGGCTTCGAGCCCGATTTCCTTGAACGTGCCGTCGCCATTGTTCTTGAGAAGGAAGCTGGCGGTGGAATCGCAGGCGATGTAGATGTCGGGCCAGCCGTCGTTGTCGAAATCGGCCGCGGATACCGTCATGGGGTAGCTGCCGGTGGCTTTGCCGATGCCCGATGCCGCCGTCACATCGGCGAACGTGCCATCGCCGTTGTTGCGGTAGAGGCGCACTCCGCCCGGCGGCAGGCCGCGCGGGCCGCAGGGGACCGGAACGCCTTTCCAGTTGCACGTGGCGGCTTCGCCCATCTTCGGCACCAGCTTCAGGTCGAAATCGGTGTAGTGCGTGACTAGCAGATCCAGCCGACCATCGCGGTTGTAATCGACGAAGGTGCAGCCGGAGCCCCACTGATTTGGGGCCATCGTGATGCCGGAGTTTTCGGTGATGTCGGTGAAAGTGCCATCGCCATTGTTCCGATAGAGCGCGCATCCGCCCCAAAATGTCACGAAGAGATCGTCGAAGCCGTCGTTATTAAAATCGCCCACGGCCAAGCCGCAGGCCCAACCGGTGCGCCGCAAGCCGGCCTTCTCAGTGACGTCGGTGAAAGTTCCGTCGCGGTTGTTTTTGTAGAGGCGGTTGGTGGCCCCGGCAGGCGCGCCTTCGAGGCGCGAGCCGCTCGGCACGAAGATATCGAGCCAACCGTCGTTGTCGAAATCCAGGAAGGCTACACCGCAGCCGATGGTTTCGGTGAGGTAGAGTTTGCGGTCCACGCCCCCGTAAATCACCGGCGCGCGCAGCCCGGCGTCGGCCGCGACATCCGTAAACTTCGCGTGAAACGGCAGCCCGGAAGGCTTGCCGCGCGGCGCCGGCATGACCGAACGCCGCGACATCCCCTGGCCGCGCGCTACCAGTGGGGAGACTGCCAACAGCGACAGTAGGCTACGGCGCGTCATTTCTTACGCAGCGCCTGTGTGTCGCGCTGCAACTCCTCCGCGCGGAGCTCGCGCACGTGCTGCATGACCCGTTCGGCCTCTTCGGTTTGGCCGGTCGATAGCAGCGCCCGCCCCAGTTCGTAAAAGACCACCGAGGCGCTGGGGTTTAACTCGGCCGCCTTGCGCAGCAGCGGAACGGCCTGCGCGGGCTGCTCGAACTGCAGCTTGATCTTTCCCAAATAAAAGTAGCTGCCCCAGAACGCCTGGTCGAGGCGCAGCGCACGCTCCAGTTGCGCGGCTGCCTCCAGCGCCTTTCCATCTTGCAGCAATGCGGTGCCGTAATAGTAAACCGCCACCGCATCGTCCGCAGCCTGCGCCACGGCGGCGGCGAGTTCGGCTTCCGCGTCGGGGCTGTGCTGGCTCACCAGCGCTTTTCCCAATTCGCGATGTGCGCCGGGGAATGCAGCGTCGGCCGCCAGCGTCTTGCGGCACTGTTGGGCGGCCTCGTCATAGCGGCCGCTTTCGAAATACATTTTGCAGAGCACAAAACTCGCTGGGGCGGGAGGGATGGAGTTGAGGAAGGTGCCTACGGCACGCCTCCCGTCGGGGGTGGGGTTTTGCTTGAGGTACCCGGTGATGAGCAGATGCAGCAGACCGGCATCGCGAGCCGCGGCGACATCCGGGCCGGAATCCATCAGTCTCTGAAACACCGGCAGAGCTTCGGTGAACGACTCCTGTTTGAGATACGCCACGCCGAGATCGAGCAGTAACTTGGGATCGTCCGGCCGCAGGTCGAGCGCGCGGCGGTAGGCGGCGATGGCTTGATTGACACGCCCGGTCTTGGAATAGACCAGCCCGAGATTCTGCAGCGCGCCTAGATGGTTGGGGGAAGCGTCCAGCACCTGCTCGAAATCCTTTTCGGCGGCAGCGTAGTTGCCGGCGTTCAATTCCTTCACGGCCCGCTCGAAAAGCTGCGCCTGCCGGTCCGCCGCGGCCGTCACCGCAGCCGCCACCACCAGCCATCCCAGGAAACGCGCCATACGATCATTTTACGGAAACGGAGATAAGAAAAGGCCCGCCGGCTCGTAAAAGCCGGCGGGCCTGAAGTGTGGTGCAGGTTGCCGCTTAGAACGTGATCAAACCGCGGAAGCTCATGGAGCGGCCGCCGCTGGGAGCGCCAACGGTCCCGAAGCTGGCGCTGGCCACATTGGTGTTAGGCAGCCCCCAAGCCGGGTGGTTCATCAGGTTGTTGGCCGAAGCATAGAGCGAAAACTTCACTCTCTCCGTGATCCGGAAATTCTTGGTCATGGAGGCATTGAAAGCGATGTTGTTCATGCCGTAGATGTACAAGATCTGGCCCAGCGATCCCGGCACGTTGTTATAGGTGATCATCTGCGGATTGGCCTTGCCGCTGGGGTCCATCCAGTTCAAGGGCAGGGCCAGTCGGGTGGTGTCGGAAGCGTTGTTGCGCACCAACAGCGGATTGGGGTTGCCAAACTGGTCGACCTTCTGGTAGTTGGCGTTGCTGTAAAACAGCGAGGAAATCTCGCCCAGAGTCACTCCCGACCCGAGGAGTACCCCCGAATTACCCGTAGTGCTATTGGCCATGTTGAAGGTGTTTGAGCCGCCAGTGAGCTGCTGCGGCGAGCCGGTGTTGAATTCGACGATTGCGCCCGCCGTCCACCCACCGATCACAGCGTCGGCCACGCGGTTGTTCAAGTTGACCAGTTTGCCTTTTCCGACCGGCAACTCATAGGACCCAAAGTTCTGCAGATCGAACTTTTGGTCGAACAAGGACGGCCGGCGGGACAGCCCTAGGTTCCGCCAGGTGAGGTAATCGTAGTTCTGGATGGAGCTGTCAGCAAAGCTGTTGCTCAGGCTCTTGCTGTAGCTGAAGTTGCTGGTCCAGGTGAGGCCATGCGAGTACTGCTTGCGGAGCTGAATCTGGAGACCGTTGTAGCTCGACCACCCGGAGTTGTCCACGTAAGGGAGGCTGCCGGGAGAGTAGGGATTGAGCTGGAAGAGGTTGATCGGATAGCTCGAGCCAGGAGCGTTGTACGATTGGGTCGACGAGGGCTGCACTCTGGCCTGTGTGCACGGGCTGAAGTTGCTGCCGAACATACGGCACACGTAGATCTGGTTGGTAGCGATGGAGTTGGCAAAAGTGGCTACTGAGCCACTCTGCAGGTTGCTGACGAAGGTGGCGTTGCTGTAACCCTGAGTGGCCGCAATGGCCGGAACGGTGCCGCGAGCGCCGAAGGCCGCGTCCAGGATGGGTGTATTCAATTGACCCGGCAGTCCCTGATTGGCGAAATTATTGGTTTTCAGGATCGGCACGGTGGGCTGTGACGTCATTTGCGCCACGGTGAGACCGTTGGCGATGGCCAGGTTGTTCTGCGCGGTCTGGAAGTCCTTCAGGAATCCGCTTTCGAAAATGTTGATTTCGTTCAGATTGGCCGTGATCCATCCGCGGTGTCCCTGGTTGCCGACATAGCGGACTTCGAGTACCGTTCCCTTCATCAGTTGCCGCTGGATGCCGATGCTCCAGTTGTCCGTGTAGGGCGCTTTGAGGTTCGAGTTCATGCCGTACAGCGTGCTCGAGAAGGTCTGGTTTGCCTGGGTGATCGTCGGGGAATACGCCGGGAGGCCCGTGAAAGCGGACGGCTGCACGGGATTGGCCGCGAGTTGCGCGAGAGTGGTGAAGGCAGCGAGGCCCGTTTGGCCGGGAATGATGGTCTGGCTGGCCTGTTTACCGGGGTTGTTGCCCAGGTTTTGAGCGTACATCTGCGTGCCTTCGTCATACACATTGATGCTGAACGAACCGCGGATGACGGTCTTGTTGCCGCCCATCAATTTGCCGAGAAGACCATCCGCCACATTGGGGTTCCAGGCAAAGCCGACGTTGGGAGCGAACTTTTTCCAGTCCCAGGAATAGGCGTCCTGGCCGATCTTAGCGGTGGGCGACGAAGCGTTCGCGTTGAGCTGGCCGGGAGTGAACAGCGATACGGAAGGACCGTAAATGTCCGCATTGGTGGGAACCGCCGTAATGCCTTCCACATCGTACATGGGACCCTGGGCTTCCCAACGGAGGCCGGCGTTCAAGGTCAGGTTCGGGGAGACGCGCCAGCGGTCCTGCACATACGCGCCGCCCATATAGGACCGCGTCCAGGTATGGTTGATGAAGCCGCCGTACTGCTTGGTGGCCGGATCGACCACCACGTTGAGGCTGGCCCGCGACACTCTGCCGGTTAACTCGTTATAGAGGCTGGCAGGGCCGCCCGGCAGGTCGCCGGCGGCATCGTTGGGAACCGTGGTGGTGGTGAACAGGAGCCCAGGCAGCGTGTCACCGCTGGGAGTGCCTGTTCCATACGTCGCCAGGGGGAAGTTCTCCTGGGTGTCATGCCAGTCCGTCCGGCGGTAGCTGCCACCGGCCGTGATGGTGTGATTGCCGTGAATCTTGGTGAAGGTGTCGTAGATGGTGGTGATGTAGTGGCGGCCCGTGACGTTCGCGTTGGTAGTCATCGGCACCGTGGCGCCATACGGCAGGCTGCTGCCGATCTGTAGGGGCACATTGTTGTACGTAAAGTATGTGTTGTAGCCCTGGGTGGCGGAAGCATTGGAATCGCCGCTGTGCTGCACACCGTAGCGAATCTCGTTGAAGGCGGTGGCCGAAATACTGGACTGCAGCGCTACGTTCCAAACGAAGTAACCGCCGATGCGGAACGGCGAGACGCGGTTGCCGCCCTGAACCAGGTCGTACCCCGTCTGCCAGGAATGTTCCAGGTTCCACGCGAATGTGAGTTGCTCTCTCGGCGTAACGTAGTAATCGAACCGGGTGGTGGGGTAATACTGATACAGGTTGTTGGAGGTGTACCAAAGCCAACTGGTGGTGTTGAGCGAGTTGCCGGTTTGGGTGGCATACGTCGGGACCTTGGCATTGATCGCCAGGATGGATTGCGCCACCGGGTCGAGCGTGACGGGGGCGCCACCCTGCTGCGCGATGGTCATCACGTTCACCGATTGGGTTTGGGTGAGCGATCCGTTGACCAGGTAGGTGTAGTTGCCAGTGAGTGTCGCGGGGTTGGCCACGGTGAAGGTGCGGCTAGTGAACTGCGGGTTATACACGTACTCGTAGTTGAAGAAGAAGAAAAGCTTGTCCTTGAGGAAGCCGAAGGGAACCAGCTTGCCGCCGATATTGCCGCCGAAGTTGTGTACGCGACTGTAGGAGCGGGCGAGGTGGGCAGCCGTGAAGGTGCCGCCGGGCCCCGGGACGGTGTTGGCGTTGTTGCCCCAGCTATTGGCGTTGAACTGCTCGCTAGTGGGCTGGTAGAAAGCGCTGCCGTGATAAGAGTTGCCGCCGCGCTTGGTGAGGAATTTGATGTTCACGCCGCTTTCCGCGCCGGCATCCGCACCCAGACCGCTGGTTTCCACCGATACCTCTTCCAATGCGCCCAGGCGGACCGGCACTGTGGTGTAGAACACCGTGCCGCCGCTCTTGTAGCCGTTGGAGGCATCGTTGATGCCATCCACGGTGACTTCCACCGCGCCGCCGGGGACATTATTAAAGCGAGTGTCGCCGCCCGAACTGGTGGTAGTCGTCTTGCCGGGAACCAAGGCGGCAAAACCGAGCATGGAGCGAGAGGTGCTGGGCAGCTCGTTGATTTCCTTGGCTTCCTTAGTGCTGTTCACCAGGGGCGCTGTGGTCTCCAGCACCGGCGTCGTGCCTTCCACGGTGACAGTCTCGGTTTGCTGGCCGACCTTAAGCTGAACCGGGACGTCCGTGGTCTGGCTGGCAACCACCGACACATGGGCGACTACCTCGGTCTGAAATCCTGGCGCTGCAATCGTGACCTCGAAAGCGCCGAACGGCAAATCCGGAAATGTGAATTGGCCGGAACTGTTTGTAGTGGCTTCCTTCTTGGTGCCGTTCACCTCATCTTTGAGGGTTATTTTGGCGCCAGGAACAGTGGCTCCGGTCGGATCCGTCACAACCCCGGAAACCACACCCACAATGCGCATTTGTGCAAATGCAGTTTGACAGCCGATCAACAGAACGGCTGCCGTCAATAGCGTCGCGAGACGTTGGAAACGCCTATTTTTCATATTCTAGCCCCTTGCTCCCTTAACCAAAGATCAGCAGGCAGACGAATTCCTCCACACACTGATTTGGACTCAGTGTAAGCGCTGTCACCGCAGGTGTCAAGGGCTAATTTGTGCGCTATTTGTAACTTCGGCAGACCCAAAAGGACTCTAGCTCACGTACAAAAATGCGAGCGTACTCAAAAGCTCGCTACCCGCAGCCCGGGAGGGACAAAGACGCCGAGGGCGCAACACATTGCTGTGCTGCGCCCTCGTAGCTGGTCGAGTCGGCCGGGTTAGAACTCGATGTTGGCTCGAAGTTCGATACGGCGAGCGGTGGTGATCAGGCTGGTGCTTTGCCCGAAGGTGAGGCTGGTGGCGCCGATGCCGCCCAGGCCGAACGCCGGGTGATTGAAAACGTTCAGGAACTGGCCTTGGATGGTCATGCGAATTGATTCATGGATAGGTATGCTCTTGTTCACCGCCAGATCGGCGTTGAACCAATGCAGTCCGTAAATGTAATTGAAGTTGGCCAATTGGCCGGCGGTCACATTGGGCGTGAAGTAATTGGGCGAAACCCCTCCGTTGGCTGCAAGGAGACTCGGGAAGGTCTGCACCCAGGGACTTCCGATGCGGGTAACGGTCTCGGCGTTTTGAATCTGCTTCCCGGTAACGCCGGGCGCGAATACCACGCCGCTGTTGGCGGACGCGTTCAGAGTGGCGTAACCGCCGCTGAACTGCACGGGCGCTCCACTTTGCATGATGATGATGGTTGAGACATTCCAACCGCCGAGGACTTCGTTGCCCAGTTTGCTGCCGCTCAAGAACGCCTTGCCCTTGCCGAAGGGCAGGTCGTAGCCGCCGCTGGCATGGAAGATGTTGCGGATGTCATAGGTACTCGGCCGGTAACTGAGCCGGAAATTGCGATCAGTGAGGTATGAACCGCCGGCGTTGGCCTGGTAACCGTTCACCGGTCCCAGCACCAGCGAGTGCGACAAGGTGTAATTCAGGTTGAACTGCATTCCGTGCCAGTACCTCTGGCGAAGTTCAACCTGCAGCGAGTGATAATTGGAGTGGCCCACGGCGTCCAGATAATTGACCGAGTTCCCGGTGGCGAAAGGATTGACCTCCCAGAAGTTGATGGGATAACTGGTGCCCGCGCCGCCCAGGCCCAACGTCGCACAGGGTGAGAACTTGGCTCCGAACATGTTGCAGATATAGCTCTGCGTGCTGGCCAGAGTATTGGCTACGGTCCCCACCGCACCGGTGCCGCCGGTAGCGGCGGATTTCAGTTGGGTGGTGAATTGGGTGTAGAGCGAACCGGTAGTGGTGCCGAATGCCGCGGCAAAGATGGGAAGCGCAACCTGTCCGGCCAGGCCCTGGTTGGCGAATGAGTTGCCCTTGCCGGCGGCCTGGCTGATGGCCAGATTGCTCTGGGCGTTTTGGAACTCGGTGAGGAACCCGTTCGAGAGGATATTCACTTCGTTCAGGTTAGTGTTAAACCACGCGTGCTGGCCTTCATTGCCGACATAGCGGACTTCCAGGGCCGTGCCGGCGCCGATTTGCCGCTCGATGCCGAAGTTCCATTGCTCCACGTAAGGCTGGCGAATATTCGGGTTCATGGCCCAGAACGAGGAGTTAAAGGACAGAGTCGATTCCGGGAGGGTGGGCGCCCAGGTAGTCGGGAAGAGCGCGTACTGCGGGAGCGTCTGCCCGAGTTTCACCGTGCCGGGCTGGAAGGTTCCCAGCGCCCCGGTGGTATCGGGAACCGCCGAGCCCGACTGGAAGAAGAATGAACCTTGATTGGACGCATAAGCCCAGAAATTCTGCGCGCCCTCCTGGTACATCCTCTTCGACCATCCGGTGCGGATCACGGTTTTGCCATCCGGCAGAATGTTGCCGAGGAACCCGCCAAACTTGGGGCTCCAGGCGAGCGCGGCCGCCGGCTGCAGATTGACCCACTGGGTGGCATAGGCATGCACATGCGAGTTGAAGGTAGGATTGGCGATGCCGCCGAGGGTGCCGGGTTGGAAGAAGGCGCCAACCGTAGTGGGACCCCAAAGATTGGCGGGAGACGCGTTGGCGTAGGCGCCGTTCAGATCGTGGTCGTCGCCCACCATGTCGTTGCGAAGCCCAAAATTGAGTGTAAGGTTGGGTTTCAGGCGCCAGCGGTCCTGTATGAAAATGTTTCCCGATTGCTGGACTTCATCCAGATTGTAGGCGCCGAACTGCTTGTACTGGCCGGTCTTGGTATCGAGCGGCCGCCCGCCCCCGCCGATGTATACGCCATCAACCTGTCCGATCAGCGTGGCATACAGGGCTGAGGCTTGGCCCTGCTGCGTGGTGTTCAGGCCAGCCGCGGCCAACGAGGCGATCAAGGGTGAATACGTCGGTTCGTTTTGGTTATAACCGAGGTAGATCTGGGGATACCCGCCGGGACCGTTCCAGTAGTGGTCCTGCTCATGATAATAACCTCCGCCGGCAACAATGGTGTGATTGCCACGCTGCCAGGTCAGGGTATCGTTCCAGCTCACCATGGGATAGTACGAGGAAATGGCCTGCCGTGGATAATTCCGGTCGTACAGGCTGTTTCCGTAACCGAAGTAAATCTCCTGAACCTTGGTCAGGTCGAGGCCCAGGTTCTCCGGGTCGAAAATGCTGTACTGATACATGTAGCCGGCGTGGAAAGAATTAAATAACGTGGGGCGAAAGGTGTAGTCCACACCAAAACCGGCGATTTTATTGTTGCTGTTGCTCGACGTGAGATCGACCGTATCGATTCCGCCGGGCCAATTCGCGGCATTCGCGCCGGGGTAGTTCGTCTTGGTTTGGGTGTAGGACAAGCTGAAGCGCAGCTTTTCAGTGGCATTGAAGTCGAAACGCAGGGCCGGGTAATAGATGGTCCTGATGGCGGCATACTGCCAGCTCAGCGTGGAGAGGTTGGGATCGGACCCCGCCGTCAGAATTCCCTGGCTCAGAATGCCATTGATGGCTGAGAACTCGGAGGCGACAGCGGAATTGATGACGTTGGTCCCTCCAGCAGCAACCCCAAGGTTCATCAGGTTCACGGACTGAGTGGAACCGTTGGTCGCCTTGTACTGGAAAATGCCCTGCTGCGCGAGGGGGCCCAAGACGCTAGTAGCGCTGGCAGAGATGCTCTGTGGCTGTTTGGATTCGGCATAGGTGCCAAAGAAGAACAGCTTGTTCTTCCAGATGGGGCCGCCTATGCTGCCGCCGAAATCGTTCAGCTTGACGATGTTTCGGGGCAGGCCGCGGGCGTTGTTCAGCCAGGAGTTGGCGTTCAGGTCGTGGTTCTGGAAGTCCTCGAAGAGGCGGCCGTGGAACGCGTTGCTGCCGCGGCGCGTCACGATGCTGATCTTCATGGCGGCGGTGCCGTTGCCGGTAAGATCCAACTGGGCGGTCTGGATGGTCATCTCGGCAACATCTTCAATGCGCGGATTCACCACCGAGGTGCCGTAGGTGAAGCCACCGCTACGGAAGCGGTTGCTGATCGCCTGGGTGCCGTCGAAATCGGCGCTCACAATGGCGCCTCCCGGCATGTTGTCCCACGTGCCGCCGGTGGTGCCGGGGCTGGTGGAACTCCAGCCAGGAATCAGAAATGCCAGGGCGAACATGCTGCGATTTTGCAGGGGGAGGCTGGTCACCTGCTTGGTGTCGATGGTGTCGGCCAGCACGCTGGATTCGGCTTCGACCAGCGGCACTTCACTGGTGGACACGGTGACCGAGTCGGTGGTGGCGCCCAGTTTGAGCGGGACCTGAATGCTGGTGTTTAGAGAGGTCACCACCTGGACCGACGAGAAGATCTGGGTCTGGAAGCCCGAGGCCGAGACAGTCAGTTGGTAGATCCCGAAGGACAGGCTGGGAAACGTGTACGTGCCGGTCGCCCCGGTGGGGGCCTTCTGCAGGATGTTGGTGCCAAGATCCTTGATTTCCAGTTGAGCACCAGGGACGGCCGAGCCGCTTGGATCCACGACGGTGACGGTCACAGACCCGGTGGTGGTTGATTGTGCAATCGCACAGGGATTGAACAGCAGAAGCGCAGCCAACAGAAACATGGCTGCCGCAAAACCTTTCGNNTCCCGCAGACACAGATTCTATTCTTAGGTAGTGTAAGCGCTCTCACTAAACGTGTCAAGAGCTAATTTGTAGCTCATTTGTAGTTTCGGTGGGCCCAAAAAGGACTTAACCCGCGTACAATAGAAACAATTACCATGAATCTCGAACAGGTGGCCCGGCGGGCCAAGGTTTCCACCGCCACGGTCTCTCGGGTGCTGAATAATGCAAGCGTAGTCAAAGGCTCGACCCGTGCCCGGGTCGTCAAAGCAATCGAGGAACTGAAATACCATCCGAATCTCCATGCCCGCAGCCTGGCGGGGGGCAAAAGCCGCACGATTGGCGTGATCGCCTCCAACATGGAAAACCCGTTTTTTTTCGACATTTACAGAACCATCGAAAGCGACGCCCACACCCGCGGCTATGAAGTGATGATGGCTAACACAGACTACCGGCCCGAGCAACTGGTCACCAGTGTGCGTCTGATGATCGGGCGGCGGGTTGCCGGTCTGGCGGCGATCGTTTCCGAAATGGCGCCTGAGTTGATGGACGAGCTCAACGACAGCCGGATCCCGGTGGTCTTCTACGACGTCGGCACACCGCGCGGCAACGTCACCAACATCCGCGTGAATTACCGGCGCGGCATCGAGAAGGTGGTGGACTACCTTTACAGTCTGGGCCATCGCCGACTGGGCTTCATTGGACACCATGCCATTCTCGGCCCCATCAACGAACGCATGAAGGCGGTGATGGATGCGGTGGCGCGCATTCCGTCGCTCGAAGTGCGCATGGCCGCCGATGCCGACACCTTGGAAGGCGGCCGCCAGGCCGCCCGCCAATTGCTCTCCAACGGTTATGAGCCTACCGCCATTATCTGCGTGAACGACGTCACCGCGGTGGGCGTGCTGCGCGAATTGCGCGAGCGTGGAATTCGCGTCCCCCAGGACATGTCGGTCACCGGCTTCGACAACGTGAAGCTCTCGGAATTCTGCTATCCGGCGCTGACCACCGTGCACATCCCGCGCGAGCAGATTGGCCACATCATTTGCGAATCGCTGATGTCGAAGGCCGGAAAATCGGCCGTGGCCGAAGCCGAGATCGTAATCGACCCCGAATTCGTCCTGCGCGATTCGACGGGCCCGGTCCCCCCCGGCAAGTAGGTGGGGCATGCTTTAGCTTACCCTGAACCAGCGATCAAGCTAGCCCCACCGCCTCCGGATAGCTGGTAGTTCTTCCAGGTCTTGAGGGACTTTCTTCGAGCCGCAAACAAAATCGGATCGTGAGTGCTAAAAGAGCCGCCGCAATCGTCGCGCTGAGGGCTTGCCTGGGCCGCAATTGCACCCACGCTAAGCAGCAATGCCACGATCATCGCTTTCCACACTTCGTCCCCTCACATCCGAGACGCCGTGGATCTGCATAAACGTGCGAACGGTATGACATTTCTCACGTTCATTTCAGGCGCGCCGCGCTTCGCTTGACATTGACCGAGCATGTTCCTACGATAAGCAGGTGCAAGCGATTACAGCTATTTCCTTCGCGCCATCTCTCCTCTTGCAGGCTGCTCCCGCGCGTCTGCTGACACTTTCTCCAGTCGATCTCGTCATCATCGTTTTGTATTTTCTGTCGGTACTCGGCATCGGCTTCTACCTGAAGAACTACACGAAGACGGGCGAAGATTTCTTCCTGGCCGGCCGGGAAATGACGGCGTGGGTCGCCGGCTTGAGTTTTCTCGCGGCCAATCTTGGTTCGCTGGAACTCATGGGCTGGGCCGGCAATGCCTATCAATATGGCATTCTGGCCGCGCATTGGTATTGGATCGGCGCCATCCCCGCTATGGTTTTCCTGGCCATCGTGATGATCCCGTTCTATTACATCTCCCGAACCCATTCGGTGCCCGGATACCTCAAGCTGCGTTTCGGCGAACCGGCGCGGGCGCTTTCGGCA
>PLZX01000346.1:37195-41256 GCA_003152325.1 Bryobacterales bacterium
TGGGAGCGCTGTTGATTTCCATCATCGGCCTGATCGAGGCTGGCGGATGGAGCGGCATGGTGGCGCGCATCCACACTAATTTTCCGACACAGAATTTCACCCACGCGTGGAGTACTCTGGGCTCCTTCCAGGACAACCCCATGGGCATCAACTGGGTCGGGATCGTGTTCGGGTTGGGCGCGGTGATCTCGATGGGCTACTGGACCACCGACTTCCTCGTGGTGCAGCGAGTGATTTCGGCCAAGGATTTGCGCGCGGCGAAACTCGCTCCCCTAATCGGCGCGGCTTTCAAAATGTGCGTGCCGTTCATCGTGATTCTGCCTGGCCTGCTGGGGTTGGCCATGCTGGACACTCCGGGCCACCATTTCCTGGTAGGCGGAGAGGCCGCCGCGGATGCCCTGGCACACGGTCGGGTACTGCATACCTACGACGAGGTGCTGCCCATCATGTTGGCCCGCTACTGTGGACCCGGATTGATGGGGCTCGGGATCACTGCTTTGATTGCCGGCTTCATGTCGGGTATGGCGGGCAACGTGAGCGCCTTCGCCACGGTGTGGACCTACGATATTTACCGCGCCATGTTCCGCAAGGATGCTACCGATGCTCACTACGTCAGCATGGGCCGGTGGTGCACCATCGGGGGCGTGCTGGTTTCGATCGGCACGGCGTACCTGGCTTTGCACGCCCACAGCATCATGGACTATGTGCAGGAGTTGTTCAGCTTCTTTATCGCGCCCCTGTTCGGCACCGTGCTGTTGGGCATGTTGTGGAAGCGCGCCACGTCGGCGGGCGGATTTTGGGGCCTGCTGTGCGGGACACTTTCTGCCATCGGCATGTGGGCATGGGTGAAGAGCGTGCCCTCGGCCGTCCAGTACATCGCCATGTCACCGGCAGCCAAGCCCATGGCGGAGAACATGTTCCGCGCTCTTTGGTCCGGCCTGATTTGTGCCAGCGTGACGGTAGTCGTGAGCCTCTTGACGAGGCCCAAGACGGACGCCGAACTGGTCGGCTTGGTTTACGGCTGCACGGAAATCCCGTCGGAAGGTCATCTCCCCGTGTGGCAGCGGCCCATCTTCTGGGCGGGCGTGGTATCGGGCGCATTTGTGATTTTGCAGATTATTTTCTGGTAAGGACGGATCATGCATCGACCTGGAATGCTCTCTATATGGTTTTTTATCGGCCTCCTGCTGCTGGCTTACGGNNTGGTACTGGCCGAGCTGCACGCCGGCATCTGGTGGGGCTGCTTATTGATCGTTATGGGGCTTCTCTATACGGTGAAGTTTCGGCCAGGGAGGAATAACTAAGTGTCCAATAACAAACCCCGCAAGATGACGTTCGGATTGATCGTCGGAAATCGCGGGTTCTTTCCCGGTCATCTGGCCCAGAGTGGGCGCACTGAGATGATCGCAGCCATCCAGAAGACCGGCCACGACGTGGTTGCCGTCGGACCGGAAGAGACCAGCCACGGCGCCGTCGAGAGCCTCGCCGAGGCCTCCCAGCTTGCCGAGTTATTCCGCAAGCACGGCGCCCAGATCGACGGCATCATTATTACACTGCCCAATTTTGGCGACGAGCGAGCCGTTGCCAACACCCTGCGCGCTGCCAACCTGACCGTTCCGGTGCTGGTGCAGGCCACGCCCGACACGCCCGGCCTGATGACCATCAAGGACCGCCGCGACAGCTTCTGCGGCAAGATGTCAGCGTGCAACAACCTGACGCAGTACCGCATTCCGTACTCGCTGACCACGCTTCATACCGAAGCGCCGGGCTCCGATCTGTTCGCCAAAGACCTGGCATGGTTCGCCGGCGTCTGCCGCGTGGTGAAGGGCCTGCGGCGTCTGCGCATCGGCGCCATCGGCGCGCGGCCGGCAGCTTTCAACACGGTCCGCTATAGCGAAAAGATTCTGGAGAACAACGGCATCTCGGTCGAGCCCATCGATCTTTCCGAGATTCTCGGCCGCATCGCCAAGATGGGCGACAAAGACGATGCCGCGCAGGCCAAGCTGGCCTCCATCAAGAAGTACGTTTCCACCGGCGCCGTACCGGCCGAAGCCTTGATGAAGATGGCCAAGCTGGGAGCCGTCATCGACCACTGGATGGCGCAAAACGAACTCGCCATTAGTGCCGTGCAGTGCTGGACTTCGCTCGAAGAATACTTCGGCGTGGTGCCCTGCACCGTGATGAGCATGATGAGCGAGAACCTCATGTCGAGCGCCTGCGAAGTAGATATCTGCGGCGTCATCGGCATGCACGCTCTCCAGTTGGCCTCGGAAACGCCCAGCGCGCTGCTCGATTGGAACAACAATTACGGCGAGGATCCCGACAAGGCCGTCTGCTTCCATTGCAGCAATCTGCCCAAGCATTTCTTCCGCAAGGTCAAGATGGACTTCCAGCAGATTATCGCCGGCACGGTAGGCCGCGACAACACCTACGGGACCTGCGTGGGACTGGTGAAATCCGGCGCCATGAGTTTCGCGCGCTTCTCCACCGACGATAGCAACGGCACCATGCGCGGCTACGTGGGCGAAGGCGAGTTCACCGACGACCCGCTGAACACCTTCGGCGGCGCCGGCGTGGTGCACATCCAGAACCTACAGGGCCTGCTGCGCTACATTTGCGAACGGGGCTTCGAGCACCACGTGGCCGCCAACCTGTCTTCGGTAGCGGCCTCCGTGCGGGAAGCCACCACACGTTATCTCGGTTGGAGCATTTATAACCATACCTAGGAAATGCCGCTACACCGAGCCGCGACCGTTAGGGAGCGGAGTGTCCGGAGAGAGTCATCATGAGTATCGTAGCGGGCGTTGATTTCGGAACCCTCAGTGTCCGGGTTTCCATTTTCGACAGCGCCAGAGGGAAATTGGGCGCGGGCGGCGGCGAGTATCCCCTGCATCGTAAGAAAGAAGACCCGGATTACGCGACCCAAAGCCACGCCGATCACATGACGGCGCTGGCGGCTGCCATGCGCAGCGCGGTGCAGGCCGCGGGAATCGACGGAAAGTCGATTGCGGCCATCGCTCTCGATACCACCGGCTCCAGCGTCATCCCGGTGGATGCGCACCTCGAACCCATCGACGACTACTACCTGTGGTGCGACCACCGCGCGTGGAAGGAAGCCGCCGAAATTACCGCGCTGGCGCACGAACGCCACCTGGAGGCCATCGATTGGTGCGGCGGCATCTATTCTTCCGAGTGGGGTTGGGCCAAGCTGCTTCACTGGCTGCGCCACAACCCCGGGAAACGCGCCCGCTTCGCCACCGCGCTGGAGCATTGCGACATGGTGGCGGCGGTGCTCTGTGGCATCCACGACCCCGCGGCCGTTCCGCGCAGCGCCTGCGCCATGGGCCACAAGTGGATGTGGAACACCGCGCTGGGCGGGCTGCCGCCCGAAGACTTTCTCACCGCGCTCGACCCGCTGCTGGCCGGCGTGCGCGCCAAGCTGGCCGGCCGTTATGAAACTTCCGACAAGATCGCCGGNNGCGCGGGCGTCGGCATCGGCGACGTCGTCAACGTGGTGGGCACTTCCACCTGCATCATGGCCCTGGGTGAAAAGCCCAGCCTGATTCCCGGAGTGTGTGGCGTGGTCAACGGTTCCATCGACCCGCACCGCGCCGGTATTGAAGCCGGCCTCTCCGCCACCGGCGACATTTTCGAAGCCATCGCGCGCCGCGCCTCGAGCACCGTCGGGGAACTCTCGCGCGGCCTGGAAGGCTACGCCGCCGGCGAAACCGGCCTGCTGCGTCTCGCCTGGGACAACGGCGACCGCACGGTGCTGGTGAATCCCGAACTGAGCGGCGTCACCCTGGGTTGGCGCCTTACCCATACGGCGCAGGACGAACTGTTCGCCGCCATCGAAGGCACGGCCTTCCACACGCGCGTGATTCTGGAACGCATGGAAGAGAACGGCGTTCCCGTCCGCCGCATCATCAACGGCGGCGGCATCCCGCAAAAGAACCACGTGCTCAACCAGGTTTACGCCAACGTGATGGGGAAGCCCATCCTGGTGCCCGCCGGCGACGTCACCAGCCTCGGCTCGGCGATCTTCGCTTTCCTGGCGGCCG
>PLZX01000346.1:41271-44418 GCA_003152325.1 Bryobacterales bacterium
GCTCTATTTTTCTCTGGGCCGGCGCCAGTCGCCCGCGGTAAGCATCGGAGAGATCTTGCCGGAGTTGCGCAGAATCGCGGCTCAGGCGCGCGGAGGGAAGAGTGCTGGAAAAGCTGCGAACTGAGGTCCTGGAAGCCAATCTGGAACTGGTGCGGCGCGGCCTGGTGATTTACACCTTCGGAAACGCCAGCGGCGTTTCGCGCGAAGACGGCCTGGTGGCCATCAAGCCGAGCGGCGTCCCATACGACAAGATGACCCCCGCCGACATGGTGATCACGGATCTCCAGGGCAACATCGTGGAAGGCAAGCTGCGCCCCTCATCCGACCTGCCGACGCACGTGGCGCTCTATCGCGCCTTCCCGTCGATCGGCGGCGTAGTGCACACACACTCGCGTCACGCTACCGCATGGGCGCAGGCCAGCCGCGAAATCCCCTGCTTCGGAACCACCCACGCCGACTACTTCCACGGCCCCGTTCCGTTAACCCGCCCGCTCACCGCCGAGGAAATTGAAGGCGACTACGAAGCCAACACCGGTGTCGCCATAATTGACCGGATGAAGGGGCTCGACCCGCTGGGCTGTCCCGGTGTGCTGGTCCACGGCCACGCCCCGTTCGCCTGGGGCAAGACCGTGATGGACGCGGCGCACATCGCCGTGATCCTGGAAGAACTGGCGGCGATGGCCTGGATGACGGTGACCATCAATCCCGACGCGCAGCCCATTTCCCAAGCCCAGCGCGACAAACATCACTTCCGCAAGCACGGCCCCAAGGCCTACTACGGGCAGAGATAGTGGCTCCAAGCCCTCGCACAATCGCTGGAACTGCTCACCACTCTGCACCGCGACCTTGAACAAAAGGCCACGCCCGCGCCGCCGAAACCGCCGCCCGGTTTTCTGAAACCCTCCAGTTCATCGACCGCCTGGCACACATCGCCGAAGCCCACGAGCAGCGGCTCGACCACCTCGAAGGCCAATAACCCAGGCTCGCTGACGGAAATGCCCGACTTCAACGTTACTGGTCGCCGCCTCCGCCGCGGGAAGCGTCCGCGGGGCTGCGGGATATCAGATGGGCCTTTTGCACGTAGGTCTTGCCGCCGGCGTTGAGCGTAAACGTATACTCGCCGGCGGACGCGGGAGGTGGAGCTTGCCCTGCGCCGCGGCCACCACGGCCTCCACGACCGGCGGCGGCTGGGTCTGGGGCAGGCTGCGGCGCGTAGGTATTGAGGGACCAGAGCACCTGGTTCACGCCGGCGCGGGCGGGGGGAATCAATGTGCAGACCACCTTTCCTGAGGCGTCCGCGATGGTGACGTAGGGCCGCTGGCCATCGCCGCCATCCGCCACGCACGGCGCGCCACCGAATCCACCCCGGCCCCCGCCACCTCCGCGGCCACCCTGCGCAGTTGCTGCGGCGGGCGCGGCGTTGGGCGGCGCGCTCTTCAGGTAGTAGGCGATGGTCATGGCGTTCGGCTCATTAGGAGTGGTGGGGTAACGATCGCCCAGAAGCCGGTAGTTCCCGAAGGAGCCTTCGTTGCGCTCGGCGAAGGAGCGGATGGGAAGCAGTGCGGCGTCGCTGGAGAGGACCGTGCTGTTGATGCCGCGGAGCGGAACGATATTAGTGATCCAAACTCCGCGTCCGTAAGTGCCCACCACCAGATCGCCCTCCCGCGGGTGCACCAGCAGATCGGTGACCGGAGCCGGCCCCATGTTGGACTTGAAGGAGACCCAGCCGGCGCCGCGGTCAAATGAAACGAAGACGCCGGAGCTGGTGCCCAGGAAGAGCAGGTTCGGATTGACGGTGTCCTCCACGATCGATGTGGCCTCGGCCACGTCGGGGAGACCGCTGGTGATCCTGGTCCAGGTGGCGCCGAAATCGGTGGTGCGGAAGACGAATGGTTTGAAATCGTCCTGACGGCGGCGCGACTTGGTGATGTAGGCGGTGCCGGCCTCGAAACGCGAACCAAAAACGCGGGAGACCCAGGCATCTTCGGGACCGCCGGCCGCTGCCACCTTGGCTGTAGTGTCGGTCCAGTGCGCTCCGGCATCGCGGGTCACTTGCACTTTGCCGTCATCGGTGCCCACCCAAATGACGCCGGCCTGGGCGGGAGCCTCGGCGATGGTGACGATGGTGCAGTGCTGGATGGATGTGTTCTGCGTGTTGATCTTCTCCGGGTTGTTGGTGGTGAGGTCGGGGCTGATGACTTCCCAGTGATCGCCGCGGTCTTTGGAGCGAAGCAGGAACTGGGACCCGTAGTAGATGGTGTTATGGTCTACGGGCGAGATGCGGACGGGAGCAATCCAGTTAAAGCGGTAGAGAACGGTATCGGGGGCAGCGCCGCCGCCTCGCCCACCGAGCGGGCGGATATTCGTGAAGTGATTTGGCACGTTGGGCTTGGTGGGGTCGATGATGGTGCGGGTGCGCGCTTCCATATCGACGCGGCCGAGCGTGCCGAATTCCTGCGTGTTATAAAGCCACCGGCCGGTGGGGTCGGGCTCGTTATACATGCCGTCACCGATGCCGACCGATACCCAGTCGTCGATATTGACGCGGCCGGACCAGCCGTTGGAAGGGCCCTTCCAGTCTTCGTGATCCTGCAAGCCGCCGTAGATGTGATAGGGCTGGTCCATGTCGACGCCGATGGCGTAGAATTCGCCGAGCTTGAGGTTGGCAAAATGATCGGAGGTGCGGCCGCCGTCGTAAGAGACGGAAACGCCACCGTCGGAGGTTGCGACCATATGGTCGGAATCTTCGGGGTCGATCCAGAAGCTGCGGAAGTCGCCGAAGGTGGTGATGAAGGGATACCCGCCGCGTCCACCGCCACCACCGCCGCCGAGGCCGGCCCAGGTCTTGCCGCCGTCGTTGGATTGAATCATGTTGGAGCCGGTGATAAAAACTCTGTCGGGGTTGTTGGGATCGACACGGAGCTGATTGAAGGAGTAGCCGGCCTTGCGACTGACGTCCTCGCCTTCGGCGCTTACGCGGCGCCAGGTGCGGCCGGCGTCGTCGGTGCGATAGACCTCGCCACCGATGTACGTGGATGGGGCGGCAAAGGCGGTATCTTTGTCCGGCACTGGCGCCGCACCCGGGCGCAGATTGAAGTTATCGACGACCGCGTAGACGATGTCGGGGTTCTTGCGGCAGATGTCGAG
>PLZX01000346.1:44488-49210 GCA_003152325.1 Bryobacterales bacterium
TGGGAGTTCCCAGGTGACCGAGGGCAGCGACCCAGACGACGTCAGGGTTGGTGGGATGAATGACGATGCGGGCGATGTGCTGCGTATCGCGCAACCCCATGTTGGCCCAGGTACTGCCTCCGTCCGTCGACTTATAGACTCCATCACCCCAATAGGCGCTGCGAGTGAGGGAATTGTCGCCCGTGCCGACCCAGACCACGTTGGCATCGGAAGGGGCCACGGCCAATGCGCCCACCGAAGTGATACCCACCGAATCCGTAACGGGTTCCCAGGTGGTGCCGTTATTGTTGGTGCGCCACACGCCGCCGGTGCGCGCGCCGGCGAACATGGTGTGGCGATGGGCCTTGGCCGGCGCTTCCGGCACGGCCAGAGCGGAGACCCACGCGCCCGTGCGCCAGGGCCCGAGGTTCCGATACTGGAAGGCTTTCAGAATATCGGTGTAGGTGGGGTCTGCAGCCAACGCAGAACCCACCAGGATTGCGAGCAGAGTGCAGAGCTTCTTCATAGTTACTCCATGTGGAGGCGCAGGATCGTCAGCGAATGCGCGGGAAAGGTGTAAGTGAAGCCGTCTCTCCCGGCACTCGCGGCGACGGTACTGGTCTTGGGAACTACTTTCTTATCGTCACCGAAAGTGTGAGTGGCCTTTAGGTCCGGGTAATTCATCTGCCACACATCCGCGCTGGAGGAGAGCTTGCCCTCCTGATTCTCGATGCGCGTGCCAATGTCCTGCGACATACTGCGGTTGAGCACGTTCAGGCAGATTACGCGGTCGCGGGAATTATAAGTGGTGGATACATCGAGATAGGGCAGGGTCTGGCGGTTCAGGACATATGTGGGCGACGACACCCACGATGTCAGCGCCAAGTTGCCGCGCTGCCTTCCGTACTCGGCGATCGGAAAATACGTCGGCTGCAGGAATAATCCCTGCTTGTTGGTCATGATGGGCGCGATCACGTTGACCATCTGCGCGAGGTTCGCCATTTTCACCACGTCAGCGTGGCGGAAGAAGGCATTGAAAAACATCCCCATGGCGAGCGCGTCTTCGAAGTTGTATTTCTCTTCCAGGTGTTGGTCGTTCTGCGCCCGGTACCAGACGTTCCACTCGTCGTAGGCAATGTAAATGGGGCGCGTATCCGTGGGCCGGGCGCGCTCCGCGATCTGGCCGGCAGTGGTCTGGATATACTTCTCGACGTTAAGCGACGATTGACCGAGGAACTTTTCCAGGTCGTTATCCGGGTTGCCGATATAAGTGTGCAAGGCGATGTAATCGATCTGGCCCCGCAGCCCGTTGATTACGGTGCGGTTCCAATTGGCCCAATCCGCGCCGAAGTTACTCGATCCGCTGCCCACCAGCTTGATCGAGGAATCCACCCAGCGCATGGCCTTAGCGGCCTCATTGGCGAACTTGACGTAATCTTCAGCACTCTTCTGGCCCATCTGCCAGGGGCCGTCGATCTCATTACCCAAACCCCAGTATTTCACCTTGTAAGGAGCATCCCGGCCGTTCTTACGCCGCTGGTCGACCCAGTAAGTATGTTGGTCGAAGTTAGTGTACTCCACCCAGTGGCGGGCGTCGTCCACCGTGCCCAGGCCGCCGTTGATGCAGATGTACGGCTCCGCGCCGATGCGTTCGCAGTAGCGCAGAAATTCATCGGTGCCGAAGCGGTTGGTCTCGAGCGAGCCCCAGGCAAGGTCCATGCGCACGGGCCGCTGGTCCTTGGGGCCGATGCCATCCTTCCAGTCGTAACCGGAGGAAAAGTTGCCGCCGGGATAACGCAGCAGCGAGACTCCCAACTGCTTGACGGCCTCCATCACGTCGGAGCGGTAACCGTCCTTGTCGGAGAGCGGGCTGCCCTCTTCGTAGATGCCGCCGTAGATCATGCGGCCGAGATGCTCTGCGAAATTACCGAAGAGGTGAGAATCGACTTCACCGATGGTACGGTCGATATCGATCTTGATGCGAGCGGTGGGCGGCGCTTGCGGGTAGGCGGAAAGGCTAACCGCCAGGAGAGTGAGGAATGTCTTTCGCATTAGAAGCGAACCTCCAGGTGGTGGCCATCGAAGACCGCGGACTTCGTGGCGTCGTGCATTTTCACACGAATGTCGCGGCGTGCGGGAGCGAGCATCTTGGAGCCCGAGGCGAGGCGCAGAGTAAGGGACTTACGCGCGTCGTTCCAGGCCATCTGAATGCCCATCCACTCGCCTTTGCGGTAACTGAAGGAAGCGCCGTCGTCTTCATAGAACAGGAAGCTGCCGTCGGCGCCGGGGTAGACGGAAATGTCGAGCGGGGCCTCCACCTTCTCTGCGGCGTACTGCTTCACCGGACCCATCGCAATGATGGCGCCGGCGCGCACATAGAGCGGGATGGTGGCGAGATCGACCGGACGTGTCACTTCCCTGCCCCCTTCCTGGCGCTCGTTGGTCCAGAAATCATACCAGGCGCCGCGCGGTAGATATAGCGTGCGCGAGGTCGCACCCTTTTCGACCACCGGAGCGACCAGGATGTCGCGGCCCCACAAGTATTGGTCGCCGCGCACCACCGCGGCGGGGTCGTCCGGATAGTGCAGCCAGAGCGAGCGCATGACAGGCAGGCCGGTTTGCGTGGTTTCGCGCACGGCGCTGTAAAGGTAGGGCATCATGCGGTAGCGCAGCTCGAGATACTGCTTGCAGATGGGCTCGACGGCGGCATTGTGGTATTCGGCGTCGGGGATGGCGAAACGCGTTTCGTTGGCCACGTCGCCTGTGGGCGCACCCTGATTCCAACCCCAGGGAAGGCGCAGCGTCCAGACGCGGCCGTGGCTGCGGAACAGCGTGCAGAACGCGCCGAACTGGAACCAGCGCACGTAGAGTTCGCCGGTGAATTCCGCGGTCGGAACAAAGCCGCCGATATCCGTGCCCCAATACGGAATGCCGGAGAGCCCGGAGTTGATGCCAATGGGCACCTGGTTCTTCAATGTCACCCACATCGAACTGACATCGCCCGACCACAAGAATGACGCGTACCGGCCCATCCCCGCCGCGCCGTTGCGGTGCAGCGCATAGGGGCGCTCGTTGGGACGGTCGCGTTGATAAGCGTCCCAGTACATGCGATTGCGCGCTAAGCGCGATGGCAGATTGAGAGCGTCTCCCTCATCCGGCCACCAGCCGTCGACGCCGGTGGCGAGCACCGGTTTGTGCATGTCCCAGTAACAGCTCGGCTGCAACTCCGCGCGCTTGCTCGAATCGCAAGCATCGCGGACCGTTCCTTTGAACTCGCGAATGCCGGTGGGATAGGCCACGTGCAGCACCACTTTGAAATGATCCTGGTGAAGCTGGTCGAAGATCACCTTGGGATCTGGCATGACCTTCTGATTGAAGGCGAACTCACCGTTGTTGGTGTTCCAGCCGGCAGGGCAAAAGCCGGTGCCGAGATAGATCATGGCATCGCAGGGCAGCTTCTTCTCGCGAAAGGTCTTGGCTTCCTGGAGAATCGCCTCCCGGCCGGCTAGCGTGCGGTGCGACTGCTGGTAGCCGAAGCTCCACAGCGGCGGTAGCTCGGGGCGCCCGGTGAGCCCTGCCCATTCGGCCATGATCACCAGCGGCGCTTTCGAGGCCACGACGAACAGGTCGATCGGCAGCGCAAACGTCGAGATATCGCTGGGTGGCGGAGGCGGTGGCGCGCCGCGCCCGCCGCCCGGAACAAATGCGGGCGCGGGCTGGAACTTGCTCTCGTCACCGGTGAAGTCGAAGCGGCCGTAGGGTTGATGGATATACATGGCCCAGCCGCCGGCGCCGATCAGCCACGGGATCGGCACGCGGCTGCCGAAGTTGCGCAGGTTGTACCCGCCCGAGCCGCTCATCATGCGCTCGGTGTTGCCGTGGCGGTCGAACTGCGGGCCCCCTTCGCCCAACCCCAGTATCGGAGCGGTCCCGCTGGCAAACGAAACTACAGCGGTCTCTTTATCGATCTGTATGTGCTGGATCTTTTCGCCCTTAGACGTTTCGATGGAGAAGGCCAGCGGATCCGGCGTGAACTGGACCCGCAGGTCCCCGAGTTTCACCGTTTGCGCGCGCGCCGCGCCGCGGAACTTCGCTACTGGCGCGCCGAATGCCGTGTGGAGCAGCGTGCCGTCATCGAAAATCTCGCCTGGCTTTCCGTCCACGACGGGTACGACGGTCAGACGGAAGGTGTGCGCGCTGACGGAGGTGATCGCGATCTCGACCTCCTTGCCCGCTACGCGGAGATCGGTTTCGGCAGCCTTGGCGGCCCCGCCGGTCACGAGTGCAGCGCCTGCGGCGCCCAGGCTTTGGACCATCTGCCGCCGGGAGAGGAAGGATTCGTTATGCATTTTGGCCATCGTTTGCCTGTTCATTATGACACTTCCAGACGCCAGTGTAAGCGGTATCAGAAAGAGCTATGATGCACGCTATGAGATTACGATGGGCTCTGGTTGTGCTGGCGGCGGCGCCGCTATTCGGACAGGCGGTGCAGATCCGCGTGGACGCGGGCGTGAAGCTGGGCGCGTACCGGCCCATCTACTCTTACTTCGGCTACGACGAACCGAATTATACCTACAGCGCCAATGGCAAGAAGCTGATCGGCGAGTTGACCGGGTTGAGCCCGGTGCGCGCGGCGATTCGCACCCATCATCTACTGATCACCGGCGACGGTGCGCCGGCCATGAAGTGGGGCTCCACCAATGCTTACACGGAAGACACAAACGGAAAGCCGGTGTACGACTG
>PLZX01000323.1 GCA_003152325.1 Bryobacterales bacterium
GGGAAAACTGCAAGCGGGCATTGAAGCGAGTCAAGGCCAACAAGGGAAGCCCCGGGGTGGACGGCATGACGGTCCACGATCTTCCGGGGTACTTGATACAGCACTGGCCAACCATCCGAAAACAGTTGTTGAGCGGGACTTTTAAGCCGCAACCCGTGAGGCGGGTGGAAATCCCGAAGCNNGGGGTGCGAAAGCTTGGCATCCCGACGGTGCTGGATCGATTCATCCAGCAGGCGGTGATGCCGGTTTTGCAAAGCAAGTGGGACCGGACGTTTTCTAATCACAGCTACGGGTTTCGGCCCGGACGCTCGGCGCATCAGGCGGTGCAGACGGCGCAGCAGTATATCGCCGCAGGCTATCGCTGGTGTGTGGACTTGGACTTGGAGAAATTCTTCGACCGGGTTTCACACGACAAACTGATGGCCAGAATCGAAACCAGGGTCAGCGATCAGCGGGTGCTGAAGCTGATCCGGTCGTTTTTGAAAGCCGGGGTGATGGAAGGCGGGTTGGTGAGTCCGGTGGATGAAGGGACGCCGCAAGGCGGACCATTGTCACCATTGCTCAGTAATATCGAGCTCGACGAGTTCGACCGGGAGTTGGAGCGGAGAGGTCTCCGGTGTGCGCGGTATGCGGACGATAGCAACATCTACGTTCGTAGCCGGCGGGCAGGGGAGCGAGTGATGGAGAGCATAACGCGATTCATCACGACGAAGCTCAAGCTGAAGGTGAACCAGCAGAAGAGCGCGGTGGCACGGCCATGGGAACGGAAGTTTCTGGGCTTTAGTTTTACGGCGAATCGGGAACCGAAACGGCGGATCGCGCCGAAAGCGGTACTTCGATTCAAAGAGAAAGCTCGGGAGCTTACGCGACGGACGCGAGGCGTGAAAGTGGAGAGAATGGCCGAGGAGTTGGGCCGCTATCTTCGCGGCTGGATTGGGTATTTCGGACCATGCCAGACGCCCTCGGTGTTGCAAGGTCTTGAGGAGTGGACCAGGCGCCGATTACGTTCCGCGATCTGGAAGCAGTGGAAGCGTAGTCCAGTGCGTTTCGCTGAATTGCGGAAACGGGGAGTGGGCAACGATCTCGCCGCACAAACGGCGGGCAGCGCTCATGGCCCGTGGAGGCTGGCGAACAGCCCGGCACTGGCGTTTGCGCTGCCCAATGCTTACTTCGACTCGCTCGGGATTCCGAGATTGACTGGCGGCCGGTAGCTCAACCCGCCGAACCGCCGGATGCGGACCCGCATGTCCGGTGGTGTGACAGGGAAAGTAGGCGACTACCTACCTATGTCGATTATGATGGGTTGTCCGAAGATGCGCGCCGCCGCCCTGTCAGTCTTCTACCTGATTCCCGTCCTGCTGGCCGGCCCCGCCGATTATGTGGGAGCCGAAGCCTGCCGCCCCTGCCATGCTGCCAACTTCACATCGCAATCCAATACCTCGCACGCCCGCGCACTGGCGCCCTCGTCCCCTTCCCAGCACGGCGATTGGGCCTTCGGCGCCGGTCTTCAGGCCATTACGTATGTCACCAGAATCGATCGCGAATCTTATCGCGAAGACGGGCTGACGTGGTATCGATCGCTCAACGGCCACGCAATTACATTGGGCCAGCACGACGAGAAGGGCGTGATCTTTCGCACTTTCGATCCTGCCGCGCGCATTCTGAAATGCTTCGCTTGCCATTCCACCGGCCCGCTGTCGTTAGGCAAAGAAGATGAGGTCATCCCCCACGAACTCGGCGTGCGTTGCGAAGTCTGCCATGGTCCCGCGGCCGCGCACGTCAGCGACCCAGCCCACAACCCGCTTCGCACTCCCGCGCAACTGACGGCCGCGGCCATGAATCGCTTCTGCGCTCAATGCCACCGAACCGATTCCGAAACGGGGGAAGAGCTTACCGACCTGCGCGATTTCCGCAACGCCAGGGATCAGACGCTGCGATTGGCCGCCAGCACGTGCTTCCGCCGCAGCAACGGCCGCCTGAATTGCCTGACCTGCCATTCCCCGCACCGGGAACTGGATCAGAATGCCTCGTCTTATGACGTGCGCTGCCAGACCTGCCACGCGAACAAGGTGCACCGGCAGCCGGTGGCCGGGCAAGCCTGCGTGTCGTGCCACATGCCGCGCATCCCCAATGGCCCCTATCTCTCGTTCGCGAATCACCGCATCGCCGTCTACTCGCTGGGCAATCCGATTTTGCCGGCTCGCGCGCAGGCGGCGCGGTGAGGCGCTCGCTGACGCTCGCGGTTCCCTGACGGGGTGCCGATCCTACTTTGGGTGGATTCTTTTCAGGCTATTTAGGATTAAGATCTGGTCATCCAGTTCTGTGTCGAAAGGGACCTCTTGACGCCGATCCCGGTTGTCGCTGCTCTGATTTCGCTTCCCTTGGCCTGCTTCGCTCAGGCCCAATGGGACGACGGCCTGCTCAAGCCTTACGTGATGGACCACCGCGCGGCGGCATCTTCGCCCGCTGATGTTTCGTTCCTGCATGACGCTCCGGCGGGAAAGGACGGCTACATCCGCATTCAGGGCGGACACCTCGTAAAACCCAATGGCCAGCGCATCCGCTTTTGGGGCGTCCACCTCACCGACTGGAGTCCCGGCTCGATAGAGCTTCCACCGAAGGAAGACTCTCCCATGTACGCCCGCACGCTCGCCCGGTTTGGCGTGAACATCGTCCGCCTGCATTTCCTGGACAAGTGGGCTCCCACCGGCATTGTCGACGGCAGCAAGGACGATACCCGTTCCTTCGATGCGCAGCAGCTCGACCGGCTGGACTTCCTGGTCTCCGAGCTCAAGAAGAACGGGATCTACATGGACCTGAACCTCAACGTCGGGCGGGTCTTCAAGGAAGGCGACGGCGTGCCGGACGCCAACCGCCTGCAGCGGGCGAAGAGCGTTACGCTCTACGACAAACGCATCATCGAGTTGGAGAAAGAGTACGCCCACAACCTGCTGACCCACGTCAATCCTTACACCAAGACGGAATACCGCAAGGAACCGGCGATCGCCATCGTGGAGATCCTGAACGAGAACGGCATCGGCCAGGGCTACAACCCGCCGTCGAAGTTCTACGGAGACGAGTTGGACGCCCTCTACAACACCTGGCTGAAAACCAACCTCACACCCGAACAGTTGCAGAAGCTCCGCGAGCAAGCAGGGGTGCAGGGCGATGCGCTGATTCCCCGCCTGGCCGGCAATGCAAGGGCGACAGCGCCAAAGGACCGTTACGAGACCGAGGTGCGCTTCTTCATGGATCTGGAAAACAAGTTCTATCAGGACATGAAGACCTACCTGCGGGACTTGGGCGTGAAGCAGCCGCTCATCGGGACTGCCGACCACGGGCATAGCGGCCCGCCGTGGGTCATGCTGACGAGCCTCACCAAGCTGGACATGGTGGACGGTCATATCTATTGGAATCAATATGTCGGCGTAGACAACGTGCCTATGGTCAACGATCCTCTCCATTCGACCGTTGTACAGCTTTCGCGCACGGCCTTCGCCGGCAAGCCATACACGGTCAGCGAGACCAACCATCCGTTTCCCAACGAGTACGCCAGCGAGGGAATTCCGATCATCGCAGCCTACTCCGGCTTCCAGGACTGGGACATGGTGATCATGTACACTTTCGAGCCAAAGAAGGACCCTGCGTGGAAGCCGTACGTGGGCGACGCGTTCGACCTTTCGCTCGACCCGGTTCGCATGACCGAGATGTCGGTAGGAGCGCTGATGTTTCTGCGCGGTGACGTCAAGCCGGCACGGCAAACGGTGGAAAGGACGTATTCCACGGAACAGGTGCTGGATGCCGGACTGCTGCCAGGTGGATTGCGACCGGGGAGCGAACAACCCTACTTCACGCCGGGATTCCCGTTGGCGTTGCCGCTGGAGCACGGGGTTCGCATCAAGTCATTCGATGGCCCGCCGACCGCGAAACTCACGGCGACCGAGGGCAGCCCGATCGTCTCGGATACGAAGGAACTGACCTGGTACACCTCGGAAGCGAAAACGGGGCTGGTGACGGTAGAGACCGACCGCAGCCAGGCCCTGATCGGATTCATCAAGGCGAACCACAAGAGCCTGAAGAATCTGGGAGCCGACATCACGAACAACTTCGCCACCATCGTGCTGTCTTCCATGGACGGGAAGCCGCTGGCGCGGTCCGACAAGATGCTGCTCACGGCGGGCTCGCGGGTGGCCAACACCGAGCAGAAATGGAACGATGCCCACAGCGGATTAGGCCGCGGCGGACAGGGCCATGCGCCAACGCTGATCGAGCCGGTTGCCGGCACGGTTACGCTGAAGGGAATCGCCGGAGCAACCGCGATAAGCGCAGCGGCGCTGGATGGCTCCGGAAAGCCGATCGGCAACGAAATCCAAGCGAAGAAAACCGCCGACGGATGGGTGCTTCCCATCGGTGATCCGGTCACCACGTGGTACGTGGTTTCGGTGCGGCGGCGCTAAGGACGCCGCCTGAAAGGCGGCTTGCAGGCAAGATTGCCTGCCCCACGGGATATTGGAAAGGAAAGCTGTGACTCATTCAAACGATTCGATGACCCGGCGCGGTCTGCTGTTGCGGGCGCTGGGAACGGCGGCCCTGATCTCGGCGCTGGACTCCGCCAAGCAGTTGGCCGGCCAGACTCCCGAGGCGGCGACGCGCGCGCGGGACTCTTTCGACTTCGGCTGGAAGTTCCTTAAGGGCGATGCGGCTGGCGCGCAACAGCCGGGTTTCGCCGATACGAATTGGCGCAGCCTCGACCTGCCGCACGACTGGAGTGTCGAGGGACCCTTTGCCACCACTGAGCCGAGCGGCGGCTCGGGCGGTTTCGCGCCAACCGGCATCGGATGGTACCGGAAACATTTCCGCCTGCCCGCGTCTTATAAAGACCGCAGGGTATCGATCGAGTTCGATGGGGTCTATCAGAACAGCGAGGTCTGGATCAACGGCCAATACCTTGGCAAGAGGCCGTTCGGCTACATCAGCTTCGCCTACGACCTGACGCCGCACCTGAACGCCGGCGGCGATAACGTGGTGGCGGTGAAAGTGGATAACACGCCGCAGCCCGCCTCGCGCTGGTATTCCGGATCGGGCATTTACAGGCACACCTGGCTGGTGGCGGTGAATCCGCTTCATGTGGCCCATTGGGGAACCTTTGTGACGATGCCGCGGGTGTCCAAGGAAGCCGCCACCGTTCGCGTCCAGACGCGGGTGCGCAACGAGAGAGCGGCGGCCGCCATGTGCACACTAACCACCGCGATTGTGGACGCTGACGGCAAGGTGGCGCAGACGGCGGAGATCTCGCAGGAAATCGGCCCCAACGCCGACTACGAATTCACGCAGCAGATGGCTGTAGACAAGCCCAGCCTGTGGAGCGTAGCGACGCCTTATCTCTACAAGGTGCGCAGCACGGTGCGCGCGGGCCAGCAGACGGTGGACGAATACGAGACGCCCGTGGGCATTCGCGAGGCGCTTTTCGATGCCGACCGCGGATTCCTGCTGAACGGCGAGCACGTCAAGCTGAATGGCGTCTGCCTGCACCATGACGCGGGCTCGGTGGGGTCCGCGGTGCCGGAGCGCGTCTGGGAGCGCCGGTTCGAGATTCTGCGGGAGATGGGCTGCAATGCGATCCGCACCAGCCACAATCCCCCCGCGCCCGAGTTTCTGGATCTGTGCGACCGTATGGGCTTCCTGGTGATGAACGAGGCTTTCGATGAGTGGAAAGCCGGCAAGGGACAGGTCCGCGGCAACGGATATTCCAGAATCTACGACGAGTGGCATGAACGCGATGTCACGGATTTCGTACACCGGGACCGCAATCACCCCTCAGTGGCGCTGTGGAGCTGCGGCAACGAAATCGGCGACCAGCTCAGCGAACACGGGGTGGAGATTCTGCGGGAACTGATCGGCATCTTCCACCGCGAGGATCCCACGCGCCCGGTCACCGCCGGCTGCGACCAGATTGCCGCGGAGCCGAAGGCGGCCTCTCCGGAGTTTCTGGGCCTGCTGGACATCGTGGGCTATAACTACGCGGATCGCTGGCGCGAACGGCGCGAGCTGTACTACAGCGTCGACAAGGCCGCGCATCCCAACTGGCGCATGATCGGGACCGAAAGCTCGGGCATGGGCGGGCCGCGCGGCGAGTACCGCGGGCTGTTGCCCGCGGCCCCGGGCCAAGCTCAGGCTGCGCCGCCGCCGCCGCCGCCGGCGCCGGGTGCAGCACCCGGTGTGGCAGGCGCCGGACGCGGTGGAGCCCCAGGAAGAGGCGGGTTTGGCGGCGGCCGGGGTGGCACGCGCGGCCTGGACACCGAGGAATTGTGGCGCTTCGTGCGCACCCACGATTACGTGGCCGGCGACTTCATGTGGACGGGCATCGACTACCTGGGCGAAGCCGGCGGGACGTCGAGGGGCGCCACTTCGGGCGTAATCGACAGTTGCGGTTTCCCCAAGGACGGTTACTACTTCTACCAGAGCCAGTGGACCGAAAAGCCGGTGCTGCACGTTTCGCCGCACTGGAACTGGAAGGGCCGCGAGGGCCAGTTCCTGCCAGTCACCTGTTACACCAATTGCGACAGTGTGGAACTGTTCGTCAACGGGAAGTCGGTGGGCGTCAAAGGCTACTCCTTCCCGCGATACGGCATGCAGGGGCGCTATGGACAATCCGCGCCGATGCCGCAGGGCGCCATACGGACTACTAACGACGAGCACCTGGCTTGGGACGTGCCCTACGAACCCGGCATTCTCAAGGCGGTCGGGATGAAAGGCGGAAAGGCCTCCGAGGTGGAGATTTCGACCACGGGAGATCCCGCTTCGATCGATCTCTCCGTGGACCGCGCCACCATTCGTGCCGACCGGCGCGACGTGTCGCACATTACCGTCAAGGTGCTCGACGCCCAGGGCCGGATGCATCCGGATGCCGACAACGAGGTCACGTTCGAGGTTCAGGGCGAAGGCAAGCTGATCGGCGTGGACAACGGCAACATGGGCGACATGACGGCGGACTTCAAGGGCAAGGTCAGGAAGGCCGCGCATGGCATGTGTCTGGCGATTGTGCAGTCCACTGCCAACGGAGGGCAGATTCGCGTCACAGCCACATCGCCGGGTCTCAAACCGGCTACCGTGACTATCTCGACGAAAGCGTGATCATCGCGGCTGCTGGAGCTGCTGCCGCAACTGTTGCAGCAACTCCACGGGAGTCGCAAAACCAGGATTCAGGTCGATGGCCTTGAGCAGGCTGGATTCGGCCGATCGGAGGTCGCCGCTACGCCCCTGAGCCATCGCCATGTTGATTCGCACCAGTTCCAGGCCGCCGTTCTTGGAAAGTGCATCCTGCCAGAGATGGATGGCGTCGGTGTACTGGCCGCGCTGCATCATGATCCCACCCAGGCCGACAGACGCCGTCACTTGCGTTGGATCGAGTCGTATGGCCCGCTGGTAGAGGGGAACCGCCTGGTCTTCCTGGTTGCCGTTGCGGTACCGTTCCGCCAGGTAGAGCAGTACTTCGACATCGTCTGGGGAATTGTGTTCCGCCTCCTGAAGCAATGTCGTGGCCCGGGATTGAAACGCGGCATCGAGTGTTCGCGAGGCCGCGATGGCGTACGCGAGGGCGATATCTCTCTGCTCTGCCTTGGCTCCCCCAAACACCACCAGGCCGGCGTCCGGCCGAGGCGCGGCTTCGGAGATGCGCGGCCGGCGTGGAATCGAATGATCCGTATACACTACGTGCTGGGCGTCCACCACCGGGTTCTTCGGCATGTGGCAGACGGTGCACTCGTCCTGACGGCGGGCGCGCGCCACTTTCGTCTCCCGGCAGGCGTCCGAATCGTGACAGCTCAGGCACCTCTGCCGGAACCAGGCGGCGCGCTCGGTTGGTTTTGGGACGACGTGCGGATCGTGGCACGTGCCGCACCACAATCGGTCCCCGGAGGCACGCTGGCAGGCGCTCTGCGCCAGCTTCTCGACATGGCTGGTCACTTTCATTCCGGGACTCGTGCCGGACCGGACGAAGACGGTGAGCGAATCGTTCAGCCGGTCGCCGGCCTGAAACGACTGCCAATCGAGCCCCGCGCGCATCACCCGGACTTCGCCCGTCAGGTGGCACTGCGAGCAGATGCTGTCACGCCGTTCCGCGTCGAGCTTCGCCGGATTCAGGATGGCGGTCCCGCCGTCATGGCTTCCCGAGGTCATCTTCTGAATGTGCGATTCTCCAGGGCCGTGACAGCGTTCGCACGCAATACCGGGTTCGCCAAACGGGGGCGTGCCGTAACGGTTCTGCGTCTGCGCCGCGGTCTTAAGGAAGCTGGCATGGCAGGTCAGACATGCGGGCGCGGCGGGCCGGGTCAAATAGGGATATGCATAGGTTTCGTAGTTGGGAGCGAGGTTCCACTTCCCGGTTCCGGAGTAATAAGCCACGGGCGCCTCGAAGAGATAGCCGTCATCCACCAGAAGGTAGCTGCGGGCGGTCGCACCGGATCCGACAAAGTACGGAAGCGCTTTGGCGCCACGAAGCTTTCCGTCCGGCTTCATGAACTCAACGAAGTACTCTCCGCGGTTGCGATAGATCCGGTAGCGGAAGCCCGTTGGTGCGTGGTCGAAGGCGGCGCGGTCGAACTTCTCCTGGATCAGACCGCCGCCTGGAACACCGCTGCTTGTCGCCATGGGAGTAAGCTGGTAGCTCTCGTAAATCGCCCGGTGGCACTCCGCGCACGCCGCACTGCCGGCGGATGCGGAGGCGTACGAAAGGCACACCAGGAGTGCCATGGCGTAAACGTAGAAGCGGTTGGAGCGCGCGGAAGTGATTTGCAAATGAAGCCCTACAATAAAACTGCGATGAGGATACCATGGATCAACCTTTAGGCCGCAGAGATTTTCTTCGGAACGCAGCTCTGGCCGGCAGCGCGCTCACCCTGGTGAGTGCCGAGACGGCCGATGCCGCCCCGGATGTGCCGTGGCATCAGAGAGTGCGGCGCGTCGGCCAGTTAAATATGACCGAGCACGACGTGGTGGACATGAACGTGGAGGAATGGGCGAACTATTGGGCTGCCGCCAAGGTGGACGCCGTACTGGTGAGCGTCACCGGCATTCTGGCGTTCTATCCCAGTAAAGTGCCATTTCACAAGCCGGGCAAATTCCTCGGCAATCGAGACTTTTTTGGAGAGTGTTGCGCGGCCGCAAAGAAACGCGGAATACGGGTGGTCGCCCGGATGAGCCCCGACTTGCAATGGCGAGAGGCGCTCGATGCGCACCCGGAGTGGTTTGAACGCGATGTCGAGGGTCGGCCCCACCGGCACACCGAGGACCCCCGCCTCTTCCGCACCTGCATATTCGGCAACTACTTCACGGACTTCATGCCTGCCGTCATGAGGGAAGTCAATTCGCTGTACGACGTGGATGGCCTGTATACCAATGCGTGGCCTCCGCTGGGACACCCTCCGGTCTGCTACTGCGACAACTGCCGGCGGCTGGCGAAGGCCGGAACGCCCGATTATTGGGACGCATACAACCAACGAATCCTGTATCTTTGGAAACTCTATAGCGGCATTGCGAAGGAGAAGCGCCCGGAGAACGTCTTCTATGGCAATCTGGGCGATAACGTCCGGTGTACTCCGAATCTCAAGCTGCTGGGCGACGCTTGCGAGTGGTTCAATTGCGACAACCAGGGCCGCGGCGGCGACGACACTCCCATGTGGGGTTGCGCCCTGCAAGGACGCGTCTGCAACGCGGTAATGAAGGGCCGCACCAGCACCAATGTCACCGGCGGCTGGTCTACCGGGGCGGTGCGCTGGCGCAACGCCGCGAAATCTCCGGCTGAGGAGACCATTTGGTTCGACCAGACCGTCGCCAGCGGAATGGTGATTTGGTATTCGTTCATCGGCGGTGAGACGGGGATGGGGGAAGACCGCCGATGGCAGGCCCCCGCGCGGGAGTATTTCAACTGGCTGGCGCGCCACGACCGGCATTTTCGGAACAAGCGGACCATCGCCAACCTGGGAGTTGTGATCGGCCAACGGACGCACCTGTTCTACAAACCGCCGGGCGCCTTCAGCACGCAGCAGTACATGGATGGCCTGTACTACGCCTTGTTGGAAGGGCGATTTCTGTTTGATTTCGTCCACGAGGACGATCTCGGGGCGGAGAACCTGAAGAAGTATTCGGCCCTCCTGTTACCCAACACGGCGCTCCTGAGCGACCAGCAGTGCGCCCAGTTGCGGGCCTATGTGGCATCGGGCGGTTCGCTGCTGGCCACCTTTGAAACCAGCATGTATAACGAACGCAACCAGCGCCGCGCCGATTTTGGCCTGGCCGACGTTTTCGGAATCTCGAAAGCCGGCGAGGTCCAGGGCACGTTGGGCAACGCTTACTATGCGCGCATCGAAAAGCAGCACGACATCCTGAATGGTTTTGCAAACACGAATTGGCTGCCCGGCGCGGAGTATCGCGTGCCCGTGCGGCCGGTCGAAAACCCGGTCCTGACGGTAGTGCCGGGCTATGTCGCGTATCCGCCGGAATTGTCGTATCCGCCGACGCCGCGAACTGACGAACCGGCTGTGGTCATTCGCGAAAGAGGCCAGAGCCGGCTGGTCTACTTTCCGGGCGACATCGAGCGGACCATGTGGCACTCCGGACATACGGACTTAAGCCGCCTTATCCAGAACTCCATCCGCTGGGTGCTGCACGCGGATATGCCGGTCACCATCGCAGGCAAAGGCGTGATTGAGGCATTCGCCTGGGAGACCGAGCCCGGCTTTGCGGTACACGTTTTGAACTACACGAATCCCAACCTGCACCGCGGCTGGGTGCGGGAAATCTACCCCATCGGCGAGCAGAAGGTGACGATGAAGCTTCCAGCGGGCAAACGGATCGCGCGAGTCGAGTTGTTGCGGGCAGGGAAAGTGATTCCATTCCAGATCCGCAACGATGCCGTGGAGTTCACGATTCCGAGCGTGGCGGACTACGAGGTTGCGGCGATACACTAGACCCAAGAAATATAGTCACTCACCAGGACTTGCGGGTTTGTGGCACAATCAAATTGCCGCCGATGAGCACATCGACCACAGTTCGCCCGATTGAGCAATGGCAAATTCTGTTTCATGAGACCATGGCGGCCTTGCTCCGCGCCCAAGAGGCGGTCAAGCAGCAGTTCGGCCTTTGGGGTATTCTGAATGGCCTCTGGAGGTCCAATCGCGATCTCAAGACGCTCAACGCGAGTCTGAAGGGAATCTCGGAGCTACCCGACGGAGTTCTTAGCGAGGAGTTTATCCGGTCGCAAATTCCGCAGCTTCGAAAGCTCCTAACCTCTATCGAAGACCTAATCGATGCCGCGAAACGGCATCGGTTAACGAATCGTTCGCTGACTAGCGCTGCCCTCGGGTCGATTAGAATTCGCGGGGAATACATGGCCGACTACCTGGAAGCGCTTGAGATGTCAATCGATCCGGACGTTCTGAAGGCGATCAACGAGGGTCATAATCAAATCGAGCGCGGCGAATTTGAAACCATGGAGCAGCTCTTCTGAGCGGGCCAGCCAGCCTACAAGTTCAAGCTCAGCCAGCAAGCCGCAAGTTACCTAAAGCGATTGGACGCGAGTATCAGACGACGTATCAACGATGGGTTGATTGAGGCGCTCAAAGACCCACTCGGTGCATCAGATCATCTTGTTAACAGGGGTTCTGAGCGGAAGATCCGAGTCGGTGGTCTGCGGATTCTGTTCAGAATCGAAGCGGAAGAGATAGTGATAGACGCCATCCTTCCGCGCGGCGACGTCTACAAGCATACGCGGCGATGATAGCTACATGCCGCTTACCATGTCCCACGGTCGGAAAGCCGCAGCCGCACTTGGTTGGTGGAGCCCGGCTTTACCAGCACCGGGTCCTTGACATAGTTACCCCAGGCAAGATTCGGAACGTTCCATTCGTTATTGACGATGAAGCGCACGCTGCCACGAGGGTTCTCGCGGTCGGGGATCACTTCGAGGCGCACCGCGTCGCTGCCGTCTGAAACTGCTTGCAGACGATTTTGCGATCCGCGAAGAAGGGCGGCGGCGTAATAGATGTTTTCTTTCATGGCGCGGAAATCTCGGGAGCCCCGCCCGCCGGCGTCCTTTTGACCGAACAAAATAAAGTCCCGCTCATCTTCGGCCCACGACCATGCGGGCTTCTCCCCATAGCGTTGGAGAGAGCCTCTGCCTTCACGGTTCGCCGTCCCCAGATTCCTCCCGATGTGATCGTCGGGATAGGCGGACCACAAACCTTTTCGATGCCACTCCAGCCGGTCTACTTCGCCTGTCAGGACGTACGCGACGCCCACTTCCCAGTAGCCGCCCACGTCCCGCCGATATCCTTCGTCGATTACACGGCGCGTCAGCGGCGGCAGATCCACAACCGTGTATTGGGTGGTGATCAGCCCCTGCCCATCGATTCTGACCTGGAAGTTGACCACCACGGGTCCGTAATTGCCTGCGATGCTGACTACGGCCTCAGCGGCCTCACGCTTTGCCTGGATTCCGCTGAGGGACCACTCGCCCAGTTTCTGGCCCACCAGATTGAGGTAGGGGCCGCTCTCGATGATCCTGGTCCCTTTGTAAGTTCCGCTGGTCATTAAGCCGGTCTGCCGGCTGAAGACCAGTTCAAAATCGCCGCCCTTCACGGTGATGTGATCTGGAAGATCTTCCACCTGCGGCGCCGGGCCTTGCGGCGCGGGCACTGCCTGGGGCGGAGGCGGATGGATGGGCAGGTTATACTCGTCCACCAGAATATCGCCCATGCGGAAGAACTTGAGGTTTACTACGTCGCCGTCACGCCAGCGGCGCGCGGGGAGCCGCAAAGTGCCTTTGGCGTGAGGTTGCAGATTGGGCCCGGTCAGTTTGCCGGATTCGCCGCCAGCCGCCCACTGCACGGAGATTTCGCTAAGGTTGGTGTGGTCGAACCAGTTTTTAATCGCAAGGGTGAGAGGGCGGCCGGCGCCGGGGTTGGGCAGCGGCTGATCGTCAACCCGGATCGGCGAGTACGCCTTCTTGGCGAGCCAGTACTCTGGCTTGGGCCGGCGCCAGCCGTCGATCAGGCCCCAATCGTTGCGCGAAACCACCAGCCGGTCCTCGGGCGCAATGGAGGAGTTATCCACGGAGCCCCAGATGGCTCCCCCCAGGGCGCCCTCCGTTCGGAAGATGGACTCCCAAAGCCGCTTGATACTCTCGCCCCAGAAGTTGTTGATGTTCGGATCGCGCTTCAGATCCTCGGTGATATAGACCGGCACGTGAGCGTACTCGTCGTGCAGGATCGGGAAGGTGCTGGGTTCCGTGCCGTGCTCGCGATTCTTCTCCAGATCGCCGCCGGGCGGAGGCCCACCGGCGGCCATGTCGCGCCGGTAGGAAGGATAGTGGAAGCTGTAGATATCGAATATTTGCCGCTGTAACTCCGGGGGCACCAAGTGGCTCCAACTGAACATGAGCGCCCGCGTCGGGTCTTCGGCCCTGGCATATTGCGCCTCTTTTGCGATGTTGTCGCCCCAGTTCGACTCGTTGCCCAGAGACCAGATGATCACCGAAGGGTGGCTGCGGTCGCGCTCGATCATTTCCGCGAGCTGGTTCAGATAGTGAGGCGTGAACTGCGGATTGCTGGCGAGCTGGCCGCGAGCCATCGATATCGAATTCTCCGATTCGATGTACATTCCATAACGATCGGCGGCATCCAGGAATTCCGGGTTGGTGGGGTAGTGGGAAGTCCGGATATAGTTGATGTTTCCGGCACGGAATATGCGTATATCCTCATCGAGAAGTTCAAGCGGAACGCTACGTCCGGTGAGCGGATAAATATCCTTCCGGCAGATGCCGCGCAGCTTGACTTCCTGGCCGTTGACCAGCATCTTCCGGCCAACCACCTGCACTTTGCGGAAGCCGATCTTCCTGACCACGGTTTCCAGAGTCGTACGGCCATCCTCAATGGCGGCCTCCAGCGTGTAGAGATTGGGATGTTCGGCATCCCACTTCACGGGAGAGGCTACCGGGACTTCGACAATGCTTTCCGGGGTTTCACGGCTGAGTTCGAGAGTGGCCGGTTTCAAGGGGACCGCTCGCCCTTGCGTGTCCTTCAAGGTGAGATGAACCTGGCTGCTTGCTCCCTTGTTGAAGCTCATCGCGACCCGAATTTTCAGCACGGCGTCCTTGTAGTTTCCGTCCAGCACCGGCTCGATATTGAACCTGGTGACATAATCTTGAGGCAGCGCTACCAGCCGGATACTGCGCAGAATGCCGCCGCTGTTATAACCCGACAGGCCTTCATTTGCGTCGGTAGCAGCGACGGTGATCCAAGCATCCTCGCCGGGCACCACTTGGTCTGTGACGTCGCAGCTCCAGGTGGTGAACCCGCCGAAATGCTCCCGAAGATAGACACCGTTGATCCATGCCTTCGCTTGACCGGTCACCCCGTCAAACTGAAGGAGTATCCGTTTGCCGGCAAATTCGGCTGGGATGGCGACTTTTTTCTTGAAGGCATATTGACCGCCGCGAGGGAGGACGACTCCTTGCGGTATGGCGTGGCTGGGGAGCCGAATGTCCTGCCACGACGACGGGTCTACAGAGTTCTGCCAGAAATCGGCCGGGGGCGCCGTGTTGACCTTCCAGACCCCGTTCAAAGAGACCACGGGCTGCTTGACCGCATGAGTCACCGCAGGTAGCGGGACCACAACCGGTCTGGGCCATACCGGGTTCTCAGGAATAGCTGACGCCAGCACGACGATCGGGAGCGCCAGGAAAATCCATCTCGTTTTCATGGTGTATGCCTTCGTACCAACAAACGCGAAATCAACCGGATGATAGCATCTGAAAGCCTTACCAGTGCTCCAACTTTAGGTGGATTACTTCGACCCTCACTGCGTGGTAAAGGTCCTCCAAAGCAGGTAGGAGTAAATGCACTTGAGTGCAGGTCTTGCCGGTACCCGCGTCGCCGCTTGATGGCGCAGCACGGTTTGCATACGGCCCTGCACGTGCAAGGTCAGAGCTAGGAGAGTCGTGGGCAAGTGGCGCTCAATGGCCGGTGCTCTTCTTCACTGCTTTCATCGACGGTACAAAACGGCACAGAAAGTGTGATTTCGCAGTTTTGTACTAAGAAAAGGAGTATGTTTATGGTTTTTAAACGATTGATCGGAATGGTTTTTGCAGGCTCGATGATCTTCAGTGCCGTGGCGGCCGATATTGTGGTTCGCATCGCGCCACCCCGTGTGGTAATCGAGAAGCGGCCGCCGGCGCCGAGCCGTACCCATGTGTGGATTGCCGGGTACCAGCGTTGGGATGGTAATGCTTACGCCTGGAGCCCGGGAAGGTGGGAAGCGCCTCCACGGCGAGGTGCCCGCTGGGTAGCGCATCGCTGGACTCACCAGAAGGACGGCTGGGTTTTAGCCGAGGGACACTGGCGCTAGTTGTTTGGCCCGTTCCCAAGGAACTCCCCATGCCGGCACACGGGACTGCCGGCATGGGTATGAGTCACTTCGATGCCCGTGGCGCCCGATGAGTGACTCAGTTGGCCGCAGATCTCCACCATAGTTGTTTCGATTTCCCCGATTTTGGCTCGATAACCCAGTAAGGCTGCTTCAAGTAGTGTATGATCGGACTTCATCATTTGAAGTCTGTCATCTGACACGGGTATATCTGGGAGGTCAGCTTGAAGCTCTCTGTGTTTGTGCTGCTGGCATGCTCCAGCGCGGCTCTTGGCCAGCAGGCCACGGTTCCCGAGATCCCTTACGAGTCCGTTCCCAACTTCCTGAAGCTCCCGGCGGACCTGTACCTCGGTGAGGTTTCCGGGATCGCCGTGAACTCGAAGAAACACATCTTCGTCTTCTCCCGGGGCTCGACCACCGGACCCGCCTACGGCGCGGCAGCCGCGCAGTTGCTGGAGTTTGCTCCCGACGGCAGGTTTCTTCGCGAGATCGGCAAGAATCTGTACGCCTGGTCGTATGCGCACACTGTGCGGNNCCGTGGACGCGCGTCACTCCGCCCCGGCCCGCTGTGGATGGGCAGTTTCGGCAACCCACCGATGTCACCTGGGACCCGCAGGGCAACATCTTCTTCAGCGACGGCTACATCAACTCGCGCGTGGCTAAGTACGACAAGAACGGCGACTGGGTGAAGCAGTGGGGCGATCGCGGGACCAAACCCGGAGAGTTCAACACACCGCACAGCATTGCCTCCGACGCTCGCGGGAACATCTACGTGGCGGATCGCGGGAACCGGCGCATTCAGGTCTTCGACGGCGACGGCAGTTTTCTTCGCGAGATCCGAATCGACGTGCCGATCCCGCCGGACGCTCACCCGTGGATGGGCAACCAACCCAGCCCGGAGGGTGCGGCAGCGCAGAACGGCTCGCCCTGGGCGATCTGCATTACACCCGGACCCACGCAGTATCTCTACAGCGCCGACGCGTTTCCGGGGCGCGTCTACAAGCTCTCGCTCGACGGCAAAGTCCTGGGGGTTCTGGGCCGCAGTGGCCGCCAACCCAAGCAGTTCGGCTGGATTCACCAGATGGCATGCCCGTCGGAGAATGAGATCTACGTCGCCGAGCTCTTGAATTGGCGGGCGCAAAAGCTGCTCTTGCATCCGGCGAAATGAGCAATGAGGTTTGGTACGCTGAATAAAGCTGGAGCTCCATAAAGACACTTTGGGCCATCGACTATGGCTGTGAACATCTCCGAGCATTTCATTCGGCGGCCAATCGCGACCAGCCTGCTAATGGCGGCGATCGCACTGTTTGGCATCATCGCTTACCGCGCGTTGCCGGTGAGCGATCTTCCGCAGGTGGACTATCCCACCATCACGGTATCGGCCAGCCTGCCCGGCGCCAATCCGGACACCATGGCCTCCGCTGTGGCCACTCCTCTGGAGCGCCAGTTCACCACCATCGCCGGCCTGGACTCGATGATCTCCAGCAGCGCCCAAAGCAGCACCTCGATTACTCTCCAATTCAGTCTCGGACGCGACATCGATGGCGCGACCGTGGATGTGGAAACGGCCATCGCCGAGGCCATGCCGCTGCTTCCGCCCGGCATGCCGACGCCGCCTTCGTTCCGCAAAGTCAATCCCGGCGACCAGCCCATCATCACGCTCTTCATCACTTCGCCGACCAAGACGGTCCGGCTTTCCGACCTGGACGATTATGCCGAAACCATGCTGGCGCAGCGCATTTCGATGGTGTCCGGCGTGGCCCAGGTCCGCGTCTTCGGCTCGGCCAAGTATGCCGTCCGGGTGCAGGTGGATCCCAACGAACTGTCGTCCCGCAAGATCGGACTGAACGAAGTAGACGCGGCCATCAACAACTGGAACGTCAATATTCCCACCGGTACGCTCTACGGTCCGCATACCGCCTACAACGTGATGGCTAACGGCCAGCTCATGAAGGCCTGGCAATACAAGCCGCTGATTGTGGCTTACCGGAACGGCGCCGCCGTCCGGCTGAGCGACGTCGCGCACGTCCTGGACAGCGTGGAAGACGACAAGCAAATGTCGCTGATCTATGGCGGCGACTATGGCAAAGACGGCATGCGCGGCGTCAACCTGGCTGTGATGCGGCAACCGGGCACCAACACGATCGAAGTGATCGACAACATTCGAGCGTTGCTGCCGACTTTTCAGTCGCAGATTCCGCCGTCCGTGCGGCTGGATCTTCGCGGCGACCGCTCAAAGAATATCCGCGAAGCCTTCCAGGACATTCAATTCACCATGGCGGCCACTCTGGCGCTGGTGATTCTGGTGATCTTTCTCTTCCTGCGCAACTTCTCCGCCACCATGATTCCCGCCATGGCGCTGCCCTTCTCGATCGTCGGCACGTTTTCGGTAATGTATCTGCTGAACTTCAGCATCAACAATATCTCCATGATGGCCCTGATCCTTTCCATCGGGTTTGTGGTGGATGACGCCATCGTGATGCTGGAGAACATCGTCCGCCATATTGAAGGGGGCGAGAAGCCGTACGTCGCCGCGCTCACTGGATCCCGCGAGATCGGCTTCACCATCGTCTCGATGACCCTCTCCCTGGCCGCCGTGTTCATTCCCATCCTGTTCATGGCCGGAATCCTGGGCCGGTTGTTCCGCGAGTTTGCCGTGACCATCTGCACCGCCATCCTGATTTCGGGCATGGTCTCGATCAGCCTGACGCCCATGCTGTGCAGCCGGTTCCTGCGGGACTCCGCACACCAGGAACACGGCATCTTCTACCGCGCCATCGAGCGGGTGTTTCAAGGCATGCTGAAGTCTTACGGCACCAGCCTGCACTGGGTCTTGCGGCATCGTCCGGTGATGTTGGGGATGTTCGTAGCGGTCCTGGGCGTCACCGCATACCTCTATGTGGTCGTGCCCAAGGGCTTCATCCCGGATACCGACAACGACACTTTCAATGTCCAGACCGAGTCCGAGCAAGGCACCTCCTATTACCAGATGGTGCAGTATCAGGACCGGCTGGCGCATATCGTCGAGCAGGATCCGGATGTGGAGAATTTTTATTCCTCGACGGGCGGCGGCTATTTCGGCTCCGCCAACACCGGGTCGCTCTCGGTCAACCTGAAACCGCGCCGCCAACGCAAGGCGACTGTAGCCGAGATTGTCAACCGCCTGCGCCCCAAGGTTTCGAGTATCCCCGGGCTGAAGGTTTACCTGACGATTCCCCAAGCCATCCGCGTGGGCGGACGCATGTCGAAGAGCAGCTACGATTTCACGCTGCAAGGGCCCGATACCCAGCAGCTTTTTGCCGAGGCCCAGAAACTCCAGCAGGTGGTGACCAAACTGCCGGGATTGCAGGAAGTAACCAGCGATCTGCAAATCAAGAACCCGCGCGTCAACATCGTGCTTGACCGCGACCGGGCGGCGGCCCTGAGCGTGAACTGGAGCAGTATCTCCAGCACGTTGTACGACGCCTTCGGTCCGCAACTTGCCTCCACCATCTACGCCCCCACCAACCAATACCGGGTCCTGCTGGAGATGCTGCCGACTTATCAGAGATTCACCGACGGATTGAAGATGATCTATATGAAGTCGGACACAGGCGCCATGGTGCCGCTGAACGCGGTGTCCAAACTGGTGGAGGACGCTGGGCCACAGAGTATTCCGCATTCCGGGCAACTGCCCGCGGTTACGATTTCGTTCGCTCTCAGGCCCGGAACCTCCTTGGGCCAGGCCACCGACGAGATCGAGGCGGCGGCCAAGGCCAATCTCCCGGCCACCATTACCGGCGCCTTTCAGGGCACCGCCAAGCTCTTTCAGGACTCCATGCAGAACATGGGCATCCTGCTGATCGTGGCCATTGCCGTGGTGTACATCGTTCTCGGCGTGCTATATGAGAGTTATGTCCACCCCCTGACCATCCTCTCGGGTTTGCCCTCGGCCGGTTTTGGGGCGCTGCTTACCCTGATCCTGTTCAAAGTGGACTTGAGCATCTACTCGTTCGTCGGAATGATCATGCTGATCGGCATCGTCAAGAAGAACGCGATCATGCAAATCGACTTCGCTCTGGCGGCCGAGCGCACGGAGAACATGAAGCCCGCCGAGGCCATTTACCAAGGCTGCTTGATCCGCTTCCGGCCGATCATGATNNTGATGACGACCATGGCGGCGCTGTTGGGAGGCTTGCCTATCGCGCTTGGTTGGGGCGCCGGCGGCGAAGCGCGCAAGCCGCTGGGCCTGGCGGTGGTCGGCGGCCTGGCCTTTTCACAACTGATGACGCTTTATCTGACCCCGGTGGTTTATACGTATATGGCGGCGATCGTCGATCGCTGGAACGCCTGGAAGGCCCCCCAACCCGCCTCGCCCGCACTACCCGCGTAAGACTACCCGCTAACTTTTTGGGTCGACGATGAATGTAGGCACGATGCCAAAGGCGGAAGAGAAACCGGCACGGCCAGCAGAGAGCCAACTCGAGCAGCCGTGTACTTTGCCCAGGTACGCGTGCGGGTGCACATCCACCTGCATTTCGCGGAATTCCAGGTGTCCGAACGTCATCAGCGGAAACGTGGAACGCACCGGATCTACGCGCTCCTGCACTACGTAGGGCGAACGGATGGCCTGCTTGAGCGCGCGGTCCCATCCGGCCGAATCCATTTCCCAACCGAAGTAGCTGTGCTGGTCGCTGTAATCGTCGTTGGGCTTGAGCGCCATGCGCTCGCGGTTCTGCGCGATGAATTCCAGCAGGTCCACGGTCTTATCGTCGTATGTGGTTTTCGCGGCCGTCACCAGACGCGTCCAGGGCACGTGTTCGCGAATGGCTTTACGCTCTGCCGCCGGGAAGCGCGCGGTAAAAGTCTCGTCGGTGAGCAGGCCGAACATGGCCTTCTTGTGCGCCACTTCCGAACGGAAGCTGTTCACCACGCAGACCGCGCGGTCGCGGTACGCCTGCACCAATGGATGAGTCAGATCGAAGCGTAGGAGGAATTCCTGCACGCCCAGGCGGCGATAGACCAGGTCGATTTCGAAAGCGCCTTTCCGCAACACGCCGTTGCGGTATTCGAGTTGCTCGGGGGAGACGATCTCCACCTCATAGCCTTCCTCGCGGAAGAAATCGCGATACAGTTCGTATTCGCTCTGGCCGAAATTGTAGGCCGTACGGAATTCCACGATAGCGATGCGCGGCTTCTTGGACTTTCCGCCGAACTGTTTGTAGGACTTCAGCAAGGCTGCCAGCAGATGTTTGCGGCTGCCGGTGCGGGTGAGGGTGTATTTCTTGCGAAATTCCTTCACCGGCGGGCAATCGTAAAAAAGGTCCGCCAACGCGTCGGCATAACCCGCGCCAGTGGGCGAATCGGCATTGTACTGCACGAAATGCAGGTGCCCGTTGACGAGGTGAGTATCCAGTCGCGCGGCCACTTCCAGCGCCTGGTATCCGGGGTCGATGGCCGCGAGCATCTTCTCAGCGGGAAGCAACTCCAGCCGGGCCAGCAGCGCCGGGTTGCTCAGCACCATCTGCTGCACGCGGTCAATGGCGCCAATCAGCGATTCGCCCGTCTTGACGAGTGAGTCGTACTGCCGCCGGGAAATGAAGTTGGGACGGAGAAAGGGACAGATCAAGCGGCCGCCCGCGGCCAGGTTGGAGCTTTCCATGCGCTGCTGGAGCGCCTCCACCCATGCCAGATCGCGGAACGGACCGCTCTCCAGGAGCTTGTTATATCTTACGACTGCCTCATCCAACTGGGACATTGCTTGGCTTCGAACCGTAAACTACTTTTGAGTATCCCACAGAAGTTCTAAAAACGATAGGTTTTGAGTCGGCTGGTGAATGGCAACTAGTTTATTATCAATTGATTATGAAGGATAATCAAATTGCACAAAAATCAGGCGCTGACCCCAACTGTGGGATACTTCTACCAAATTTTGAGCCTGGACGGTCTTGCAACCGGCTATTGTCTCTTGGTCTCCTGCGCCAACTTGACGCGGGCGGCGTCCAGTTTGGTGCCTATCTTACTAACATCTTCGGGATCGACTTCGGACGGCAATTCGTCCTTAAAACCCTTCAAAGAAGCTGTCCACTGCGCAATGGCTTCCTTGGTCTTGCCAAGCTTCAAATAAACGTCGCCCAAGTGATCGTGCACCGTAGGATCCGCGTCCATATGGCTGGTCGCTTTGATCAGGCAACCCTCGGCGTCGGCCAATTTGCCCTGGCGGAAATATACCCATCCCAGGCTGTCCAGGTAGGCGCCGTTATCGGGATCGAGATCGACGGCTTTCTTGATGAGCTGATAGGCTTCATCCAGCCGGAGGTTGCGGTCCGCCAGGGTGTAGCCCAGATAGTTCAGCGCTCCGGCATGTTGCGGGTTGAGGGCCAGAACTTTGCGGAAGGCCGCTTCGGATTCGTCGTACTTCTTCATGCGCTCGAACATGGCGCCGCGCATGAAGAAGACGCTCTCTTTTTCTTCGTCGGTGGATGCGAGTTTTTCGGCCTCATCCAGGGTTTTTCCCATGTCCGCGAAGCGTTTGCCCTTTTCGTAGACCTCGGCCGTCGCCAGGAGCGTCTGAAAATCGCGCGGGCCATTCAGGAGCCCGCGGAGTTCGGTGGCGGCCTCATCGGTCTTACCCAAGTCGCCCATCACCTCGGCGTGCTCGCGGGCAATCAGGTACTCGTTGGGGAACTTTTTCAGGGCAGCTTCGGCTTCGCGTTGGGCGCTGGCCAGATCCTTCGCCGCGCGGTAGGTCTCGACGGTTTGCACGGCCATCAGTTGCGCGCTGTCTTTGTAGACGGCGCCCATCTGCTTGAAGGCCTCCAGCGCCTCCGGGTAATGGCCGGCGGTGCGGTTCAAATTGCCCAACTCCTCATATCGGCCGGCGCGCTCCTGCTGCTCTTCCTTCGAATAGATCTTGCGCGCGGTGTCGGCCAGCAGACTGTTCAACGTAGCGATGGACTGATCGAGTTTTCCTTCGGCCTCGTACAGCTTAATCTCCTCCTGCCGCGGTTCCAGGCCGTCGGGGTCGATTTTCTTGGCCTTCTCGATAGCTTCGTGGGCTTTGGAGTAGTCGCGCTTGTTACTGTAAATTTCGGCCATGCGCAGCGGAATCAAGGGATCTCGCGGCGACCGCGACGCCAAGTCCTGGTATATCTTGAGAGCTTCCTCAATCTGGTCGGAGAAATAAAGGTCTTCGGCCAGGCCGCGCGCCAGGTGGTCGTCGTCGGGCGAAAGAGCCACGGCCTTCCGCAGGGTCTCAGCGGCGTTCTTATAATCCTTCTGCTCTTCGTAGGCTTGCGCCAGAATCCGCAAGGAGCGGTCGTTCGGATTCTTCTCCGTGGCGGCCTTGAGTTTTTCAATCGCGCGTTTGGTATCACCCATATTGCCGTACAGCATGGCGAGGCCGGTTAGTGCGTCTTCGTTATCCGGCTCAAGGGCCAGCGCGGTGTTGTAAGCCTTCTCGGCGTCGGGTGCGTTGCCGGAAGTGCCGTATAACTTGGCCAGCATCACCCAACTCTCCGCATCCTTGGAATCCTTGCCGGTGACCTTCTCATACTCCTGGATGGCCATGTGGAGTGCGCGCTCGTCGATCTTTCCCTGCGGGGCGTGGGACAGCGCCGTGGTGTAGATGCGTCCCAGCATGCGGTGTGCGTCCACGTTGTCGGGGTTCTGCTTCAGGAGATCCTGAGCCAGGGCGGTAGCGTCGTCCAAGCGGTTGATCGCCAGATACAGATCCGTCAGCTCATCCAGGATGATGCCGGCCTTGGGGTCGGCTTTGAGCGCCTCCCGGTAGTGCTGGATGGCCTTATCGATGAAATCCTTGTTTCCGTCGGCCTGGGCCAGCTCCGCGTATACTCGTCCCATGGCGAAGTTGTAATAAGCGCTCGCCCGGTTCTCCGGCGGCGCACTCTGGTCTTGCGGGGCCGCCTGCGCGAACGCAACCGCACCTAGTGATAGAGCAATCAAAAACGTTTTGGCTAACCGAATCATGGAAACCTAACCTCTTTTTTTCAACCGACTGGCGCCCCGGCAGGCCGAAGACTACCCTTATATTGTATAACGGGCCTTCGCGGCAAGGCCCCGGCAACCGAAACCGTGACCGAACAACCACAATCCGGCTCCAGCGCTGCTATACCAGCAGACGCGCCGGAGCGGCCGCTGGTTGCGGTGGCCGGTCCCACGGGCTCCGGAAAGAGCGATCTCGCACTTCTCATTGCGGAACAGTTCGGGGGCGAAATCATCAACTGCGATTCCCTCCAGGTCTACCGGTATTTCGACATCGGTACCGCGAAACTGCCTCTCGCGGAACGTCGCGGCATTGCGCACCACCTGATCGACATCCTCGATCCCGACGAGCCTTTCACCGCTGGAGAGTACGCGCGCATGGCGCGTGAAGCCATCGCCGCCGTCTCCGCCCGGGGTCGCCTGCCGATCCTGGCCGGCGGCACCGGTTTCTACCTGCGTGCTTTGTTAGACGGACTGTTCGAAGGTCCGTCACGCGACCAAAAACTGCGCGACCGTCTGGCGGCCCGCGAGGCGCGGCGCGGGGGCTCCTTGCACCGCCTGCTGGATCGCATGGACCGCGAAACCGCGCGCAAAATTCATCCCCATGACGTGCCAAAAGTGACGCGGGCGCTGGAAGTCTGTCTCCTCACGCACCGGCCGGCCAGCGAAGTCTTCCGCCAGGGCCGCGATGCGCTGCGCGGCTACCGCACCCTCAAGATCGGTTTGCTGCCCGATCGCGACGAAATGTACGGCCGGCTCGACCGGCGCTGCGCCGCGATGTTCGCCGGAGGCTTGGTGGATGAAGTGCGGCACATCCTGGGACGCGGGTTTGCCGAAGCTTCCAAGCCTTTCGAATCCCACGGCTACAAACAGGCGCTGCAACTCATCCATGGCGAACTGAATCAACGCGAGGCAGTTTTTTACGCCCAGCGCAACACGCGGCAATACGCCAAACGGCAACTGACCTGGTTCCGCCGGGAACCCGGCCTGGTATGGTTGCACGGCTTTGTGGACACTCTGGGAATCCGCGAAAACGCGCTCGATCGCGTGGCGGAGTTCGTGGCCGGGAGGGAAATCCCAGAGGCGCCGCCATTGGACTGCTAAGCTGAATGAGCATGCCAAGGTGGGCGACCCTCCTGTTGATTTGTTGTTGTGCGGCGCGCGCCGAGAACGTCCTGGCGCTTCCGTTCTTCAACCACACCCGCTCGACGAACCTGGATTGGATTGGCGAAAGCATCTCCGAGACCGTCCGCGGTGTTTTGGTCTCCGAGCGAGTGCTGGCGCTCGACCGCGAAGACCGGTTGGAAGGCTACCGGCGGCTGTCGCTGCGTCCGGGCGCCGAGCTGACGCACGCTTCGATCCTCAAAATCGGCGATTTGCTGGACGCGTCGCTGGTGATCTACGGCTCCTACGAATTGCTTCCGGCCGAGACCGCCAAGGCGCAATCGCAAGGATCTCTGCGCATCACCGCCCGCATCGTCGATCTCAAACGCATGCGCCAAGGCCCGCCGTTCAGCGAGATCGGCGCAGTGGAAGATCTAGCCACCCTGGAGTTCCGGTTGGGCTGGCAGACCCTGCAACAACTGGAATGGAAGAACGTGCCCTCCGAAGAAGAGTTTCTCAAGGCCCGGCCGGCGGTGCGGCTCGACGCCATGGAGAGCTTCGCGCGCGGCCTGATGGCAACCTCTCCCGAACAGCGGCATCTGCTTTTCACGCGTGCCGCGCGCCTCGATGAACATTACTCGCAGCCGTGCTTCCAACTGGGCAAGATCTACTGGGGCAAGAAGGACTACAAGATCGCCGCGGGTTGGCTCGAACGGGTCACGCGTTCCGATCCGCACTACTTCGAAGCGCAATTCTTTTTGGGGCTATGCCGCTACAACACGGGCGATTACGCGGCCGCCACGCTTTGCTTCGCACTGGTGGCGGAAGCGGTTCCTTTGAACGAAGTTTATAACGACCTGGGAGCGGCACAGGCCCGCCACAAGGATTCCAGCCAGGCCATCGCCAATTTCCGGAAGGCCCTGGAGGGAGACAGCGCCGACCCCGATTACCACTTCAACCTGGGCTACACGCTCTGGCGCTCGGGTGACTACGCGGCGGCCGTCGAAAGCCTGCGCGCCGTGGTGGAACGGAATCCCAACGATGCCGAGGCCACCGCGCTGCTGGGCCGCGCCCTGAAAAAGGAAGGGCCCCGGCCCGGAGATCCCAGGGCCGAGGCCCGCGAGAGGCTCAAAACGAACTACGAAGAAACTGCCTTCCGCCAACTCCAGGCGGAACTCGGCAAGTAGCGCGCCCTATTTCTTGGGAGCGGCCGGGGTTGCGCCTTCGGCCGGGAGAATGGTGGCGGACTTGATGCTGTCCATCTTGGGGAAGCTCTTGTCCAAATAGGCTTTCCCCTGGGATTGGATGAGGCCCTGGTCCGGGCCACGACCTCGCGGTGGGCCATCGCCATATTCGTTGTAGAGGCTCTCAACGACTGCCATTCCCTCGGTCACAGTTCCAAAGGGCGCGAAAAGCTGCCCGTCCAGAAACGAGTTATCCGCCAAATTGATGAACATCTGCGCGCCGCGGCTGTTGGGTTGCCCGGTGTTTGCGAAGGTAACCATACCCTTCTTGTTGCTCTGCTTCACCGGGTCGTCCTTGATATTGGCTGACTCCCAGACAGCGGCGATCTTCGGATTGGCTGGAATACCAAACTGAGCCATGAAGCCTTTGACCACTCGGAAGAAACTGGCGTCGGTAAAGAAGTGGTTCTTGACCAGGTTGTAGAATCGGTCCGCCCCGATGGGGGCCCAATCGCGATGCACCTCGATCACGATATCGCCCTTGGTTGTGGCGAACTTCACGCGAAACAGATCCGGAGCCTTGGCCTTTAGCAGGTCCGGATGCAGTAGCGGGCTTTCGACCGGCGCTTTCGGAGCGGCGGACTGGGTGGGAGCCGTAGGTTGGGCCAACATCACGGTTCCGGTGGCGAGAAGAACAATCAAAGCTTTCATCAGGTCCGATTATAAAATAACGGCGGGGGCCAATGCACTCCGGGCAGGCGATCGGGATAGAATGGTGGGCTGATGAAACGCCTAGCGGTCCTCCTCATCCTGGTTGCGTGCGCTTTCGCGCAGAAGCCGGACAAGCCCCTCAAGAATGGGTTGTACGCTGTTTTCAATACCGAGCTCGGAAAATTCACGGCTCAGTTGTACGAAAAAGATACACCGAATAGCGTGACCACATTTGTCGAACTGGCGCAGGGTACGCTGGCGTGGCGCGACCCGAAAACCAACGCCATGGTCAAACGTCCGCTCTACGACAACACGACGTTTTATCGTATCCTCCCGGGGCAGGCTATCCAGGGTGGGAGCCCCAACGGCACTCCCGCGTTCGATTGCGGTTTCACCATTCGCGACGAGATTCTACCCGGGCTGATGTTTTCGCAGTCGGGCAAGCTGGCGGTTGCCAACGCCGGCGCGCCGGATACGGGAGCCTGCCAGTTCTTCATCACGACTGGACCGATCGCGAGCTGGAATGGAAAATACGCGATCTTCGGTCAGGTGGTGGAAGGCCTGGATGTAGTTACCAGGATCAACAAGGCTCCGGTTCGCGGCGAGCAGCCGATCAACCCGGTCAAGCTGATCAGCGTGACCATCGAACGCGTCGGCCCCGTGCCCGAAGTCAAGAAGCCGAAGAAGTGAGCGGGCCATCGACCCGTCCCGGAGTCATCCGGGCCATCTGCCGGCACGTCTGCCCACGATGCCGGCAAGGGCCGATCTTTCGCGGGCCGCTGTGGCGCGGCATCCTGGCGATGCATGCAAACTGCCCGGTGTGCGGCCTTAGGTTCGTGCGCGAGCCCGGCTACTTCGTGGGCGCCATGTATTTCAGTTACCTGCTTTCGATTCCGCCGGTATTCCTTCTGGTGTTGCTGCTCTGGCGGCTGACCGGCTGGCGGTACGACCTGGTGGTTCTCGCGGCCTTCGTCTGTTACCTGCCGGCGGTACCGGCGGTCACGCGATGGGCGCGAGTGATCTGGATGTATGTGGATCAGCACTTCGATCCCGAGCGGTCTACTTGATCTGCAGAGTGCGCACGATGCCATCGGCGCCGGACGCGCCGGCCGGCAGCGCCTGATACTCAATGCGGATTTGCGCGGCGGGCTTCGAGCCGCATTCGAGGCCGGCAAACTCGGTGAGGTCCGGGGCTAGAAACGTCTTCGGAAAATCGTTGACCCGGACGTGCAGCTTGGCCACTTTCCCCTGGCACTCGATGGTTTCGAGCACCCCTTCGACCACCGGCGGTCCTACGGCTTGGAAGAGGCGATCGAGCGCCCCGGTCTCCTCCGGGATATGAGTGAAGCCGCGTCCCTGTGCGATGAGCTCGCGCGCCTTCACGGCATCGCCCATGCGGTATTCGGCATACGCCAGGTTGTAGAAATATCGCGAGGCCTGCTGGCGCGTCACCGGGACAGCCAATTGCAATTCGGCGGCGGCCTCGCGCCAAGCGCCCGCGCGGACCTGCGCCAGGCCCAGGTCGAAATGCGCTTCTTTGCGGGCAGGATCGAGCCGCACGGCTTTCTGGAACGCAGCCAGTGCGTCGTGCTCGCGGCCGGCCACTCCCAGAGCGCGCCCGTAGTCGACGAAGGTGAGCGGGTCGGCGGAACCCCGTTCCGCGGCCCGCACGAAGTGCGCCAGCGCCTCGTCATTGCGGCGTTCGCGAAACAGGAAGCGCGCCCAGGCCGATTGCACTTCCCACCGCGCGGGATACTCGCCGCCTAACTGTTCGTAGGCTGCCCGGGCCTGGCTCACTTTGCCGGGATAGGCGGAGAGCAGTTCCGCCAACGCCAGCCGCGCCGACATCCCGGCGCCCGTCCGCACTTCCGGTGCTTCCGCGGATTTCGGCAGCTCAATCCGGATCCGAACGCCGTTCGCGTGCGGCGAGCGGATGTATGCCTGCAAGTCCTGCTGGACTTCCGCCACGCTCTTGCCGTATGCCGTGGAAAAGGCCGCGGCGGCATCTTCGGTCTTGAGCGCGTCCAGCATGGCGTGCAGTCGGGTGCGGTACGAGTTGCCGAGGTTCAGCATATGGACCAGCGCCCAGCTTTCCGCGTAGAACATTCCGGCGCGGTTCTTTTCGTTGTAGAGCGGCGAGTCGTGTGCGGCGGAGAGCAGCACGTCGAGATCGATCCACTTCTCCGAGGTCAACGCCTGCGCGCGACCTGGGGCGGCTCTGCCCACAACGACCAGCGGACCTTCCCGCTCCAGGGTCGCATATAGCTCCGCCATCCCCTCGTTCAGCCAAACCGGAAGCGTCTCGCTGGTCTGCCCCATCAGCAGGTGCGTGTACTCGTGGTTCGCCACCTGGTACTGCCCGGTTGAGTCATTGATCATGACGATAAAATCGTGCGCCGCGCCGGGATGGAAAAAGGCCGCAGCCGCCCGGTTGGGCGTGTAGGGCGCGAATTCCTTCTGGTTGCGAAAGGCGATGATCGAGACCGGCTTGGAACCGGCCACCTCGCTCCCGAAGGCCTGCCGGAAGAAACTGCGGACCAATTCGAAATGCTGCACGAGGTCGCGCCCGCTATGTTCGCCGGCGGTGGTAAAGAGCTCGAAGTTGGCGGATTGAATGCGCAGCCACGGATCGTGCGGCGCGGCCCACGATCCGGCAGCCAGTGCGGTGACCAGAAGCGCAGCACGCATCATGACGAGGAGTGTATCACCGGCTCGGCGGAGCCCTCCAGCATGCGCGCCACTTCGGCGTGTAAGCGTTCGGTCAGGTCCATACGGTCTGCCAGTTTCAGGCTGCGGGTGTCGATGGGATCGCCGATCCGCACCGTTACGCGCCCGCTGCGGATGTGAATCGAACCCATGGGCAGCAACTCGCGCATTCCCACGACGGCCATCGGGACCACCGGCACTCCGGCCTTGATCGCAATGTAGGCAGCGCCTTCCTTGAACCCGCGCAAGCCGTGCGCCGACCGGCCGCCTTCCGGGAACAGCAGCACCGAAATGCGCCGCTCGGAAATGATGCGCGCTCCGTCGCTCATGGTCTTCAGCGACGCGCGCGCGTTCGAACGGTCCACCGGAAGATGGCCGGCCCAGCGAAGATGCCAGCCCAGAAACGGAATTCGGAATAGCGACTTCTTGGCAAAAAAACGGAACTGCTGGGGCAGCGTCGAAAGAATCGCCGGAATGTCCATGAGGCTGGCGTGGTTGGAGACAAAAACGTAGTTGCCGCGGCGGTCCAGTTTTTCCATCCCCTCGACGCGCACGCGGATGAAGCTCTCGGCCAGCAGCAGCNNGTGGAGAGCGCGATCAGCGGCGTGGAAATCAACAGGGACCGGAGAAAACTCATGGCTTCGAGCCAATCATAGCGCGCCCTCGTTTGTCAGAATGGCGCGCGCTTCCGCCACCAGAAACAACGACCCCGTTATGAAAATGACGTCTGTGGGTGAAGCGTCGCGCACCAGTTCCAGCGCGCTTTCGATGGTCGGCGCCGTGCTTAGGTTCGGGTGGTCCGACACCTCACGCATAGCTTCCGGGGAAAAAGCGCGCGCCTGCTTGGGGGCCGTGACGACGACCTGCTGCGCCCGCGGAAACAGGAGGCCGCTCATTTCAGCGATGGCCTTGTCGCGCATCGCGCCGTAAATCAGCCGAACGCAGCGCCCCGCGTAAAAGCGATCGATGTAGGCGGCCAAAGCGCGTGCCCCGGCGGGGTTGTGCGCGCCATCCAGAATGATTTCCGGATGCACCCGCACGCGCTCCAGCCTTCCGGGCCACTCGGCGGCCGCGATGCCGGCTTCGATGGCGTGGTGCGACGTTCCCAAGCGCAGCAGCGCCACCGCCGCGGTGACCGCGTTGCTCACCTGGTGTTCGCCCGCCAGTCCGCAGTGAATATGCAGACTGCTGCCGTTTGTGAGAACAAACCGGCTGCCTCTGGCGTCCATCTCCAGCTCGCGAGTCCTCCAGTTGGTGGTGCGCGTCACCGCAATCCCCAGCGCCGCCGCGCGGTCTTCCAGCACGCCCGCCGCTTCCGGACGCTGCTCGGCAAAGACCGCCGGAACCCCCGCCTTCAGAATGCCCGCTTTCTCTCTCGCAATCGATTCCAGGCTCTTGCCGAGAAAAGCTTCGTGGTCGAAATCCACCGGCGTGATCACGCACAACTCGGGAGTGACCACGTTGGTGGCGTCCAGGCGGCCTCCCAATCCGACTTCGAGTACCACGCGGTCCACGCCTTCCTCGGCGAAAATCAGCATCGCCATGGCGGTAACGGTTTCGAAATAGGTCGGGTGGAAATCGATCGCGCCCGCCGTGAGCAGTTTCTCCGCCCCGCGATGCACGCGATTAAAAGCGCCGGCGAACTGCCCGGCCTCGACCGGGCGGCCCGCAATCCGGATCCGCTCAGTTGGTTCGGCCAGGTGCGGCGAAGTGAACAATCCCGTGCGCAGCCCCTCCGCCCGCAACGCCGATTCGATCATCGCGCACACCGAGCCCTTGCCGTTGGTGCCCGCCACATGGATGAAGCGCAGCCTGTCCTGAGGCCGGCCCAACGCTTCGAGCGTGGCGCGGATGCGCTCCAAACCGAACTTGGCCGTCTGGATTTCGTTGCCCAAGGCGTAGAGGAAGTGAACCGAATCGGGGTAGTTCAAAAGGTTATGCCGCGAAAAACTTCAGTGCCCGCGCGATGTAGGGCTTCAATTCCAGGCGAGGCACCACGGCGTCCAGCATGCCGTGCTTCAACAGGAATTCGCTGCGTTGGAAGCCGTCGGGCAGCTTCTGGCGAATGGTCTGCTCGATTACGCGAGGCCCGGCGAAACCGATCAACGCGCCCGGTTCGGCGATATTCAAATCGCCCAGCATAGCGTAGCTGGCCGTCACTCCGCCCGTCGTAGGATCGGTCAGCACGCTGATGTAAGGCAGCCGCGCTTCATCGAGGCGCATCAGCGAAGCGGAAATTTTAGCCATCTGCATCAGGCTGACGGCGCCTTCCTGCATGCGCGCCCCGCCGGAAGCCGAGACGATCACCAGCGGCGTGCCGTGCTCGATGGCGCGATCGATAGCCCGGGCAATTTTCTCGCCCACCACCGACCCCATGCTGCCGCCGATGAAGCGCGCCTCCATGGAACAAATCTGGATCGGCCGGCCGGCCAGACACCCCGCGGCGGAGATCATTGCATCGGACATGTTGGTGGCCCGCTGCATGCTTTCCAGCCGTTCACTGTATGGTTTGGCGTCCACGAAGCCCAACGGGTCTGAGGAACGCAGATCGGCGTCGAACTCTTCAAACTCGGCGTCGTCCATCAGCAGTTTCAGCCGCGTCAGTGCGTCGATCCGCGAGTGCCAGCCGCACTTCGGGCAGACCATCCAGTTCGCCTCAAGATCTTTTTTCCAGATGATTTGCCGGCAACCTTCGCACTTCTGCCACAGCCCCTCTGTTCGGACTCGCCGCTCGCCGTTTTCCACCTTCGGGAGATTCTCGTCGGTAGGTTTGTCCCGCCTAAACCAAGACATGTATCGACCAAGTTAGCGCGGGTAGGGATGGCCCCGCAAGGTGGCAAACGCGCGGTAGATTTGTTCGGCCAGCATGGCGCGCGCCAGTTCGTGGGGAAATGTCATGGCCGAAAGGGAGAGCAGGGCATCGGCTCGCGCTGCCCATTCCGGCGGCAAGCCGTCGTGGCCGCCGATCAGAAAAACCAAGTCGCGCGCTTCCACTTCCGCCCGCGCCATCCAGTTGGCGAAGCCGGCCGAATCCATCGGCTTGCCGCCTGGATCCAGAAAAACCTTGCGTGCGCTGGGGTGTTTGGCCCACAAATCCATTCGCTCCGGCCGGATTTCGCGCATCTCCGTCGCGCAGTAACGCGACGTGCGCTTGATGTATTCCTCCGCCAACCCATTGGCATGCGCCTCTTTCGGCTTGCCGATGAAGTAAACGTAGAGTTTCACTCGTGGGGAATCTCAAGCCGTTTGCCATTGCGCCAAAGGCGCTCCAGCCCGTAATACTCGCGGGCTTTCGGCGAAAAAATGTGGACCAGCATGTCGCCATAGTCGGCCAGAACCCATTCCGCCTGGCTGTACCCTTCGACGCTGATGGGCAGTTCGCCGGCTTCGTGCTTCAATTGCAGCCCGACGTCGTCGGCGATTGCCTGAATTTGGCGTTGGTTGGAACCCGTCGCAATCACGAAAGTGTCGGCGAAGGACGTAACGCCGCTCAGATCGAGCACCAGGATGTCGGTAGCTTTCTTGGATTGTGCGGCGCGGACGGCAACCAGCCAGGATGGCGTAGCGGTTTCGGTGGCGGGGGTTCGCTTCAGATCTGCCTTGGTCAGAACACGCTCCTGAACGTATCGTACTACATCGCCGCCGATACGCGATCTGTGCAAATAGCTACAATAGAGATTCATGCGTTTCCTTCCGGCTCTCATCCTGCTCGCTGGTGCGGGCTTTCTCTCCGCGCAAACGGCAGACGATGCTGAAGTCTCCGCCGCCCGCGCAGAGATGGCCAAAGTGCGTGCCCTGGTGGAAGCCGGCGCCGCTCCACGCGCGCAACTAGCCGAAGCCGAAGAATCACTCGCCGACGCCGCGGATGAATCGCTGCTCCGCAAAACCGCCTACGGGCAGGATCTCACCGTCGAGCAGGCCGACGACATGATTGCCGCTGCGCGCCGCCGCTTCAACCGCCGCCAAAAGACCCTCGACCACGCCCAGCGCCTGGTGACTGCGGGCGTGAGTACCGAGCTCTCGCTCGGCCCCCTGCGGGATGATCTCGCCCGCGCCCGGAAGGAATGCGACCTGGCCGATTCGCGGGCCAAATTGATCCGCGACCTGAGCGAGATGGCCGAGGCCGAGCAATCGCTGGCTGCCCGTCCTACGACTCTGGATTCGGAAACGGAGAGCGACGGCGTGTTGGCCTATGCCACTTTCGCCCGCGTCGAGGTGGCCTTTGAAGAACATTTCGGGAAGAAGCTTCCGGTGAGCGCGGTGGGCGAAACCGCGGTGCACCGCGCCATGGGCTTCGACCATCACGGGCGAGTCGATGTGGCCCTGAATCCGGACCAGGCGGAAGGCGCCTGGCTGTGCCAGTACCTGGCTCAAAACCACATTCCATTTTTTGCGTTTCGCCAGGCGGTGCCTGGAAAAGCCACCGGCGCCCACATTCACATCGGACCCATGAGCACGAAACTCGTTTCCGGCGGATAATAATAGCTCCATGGTCGATCCCAAACTACGAGTCCTGATCTCCGCCGAGAAGATCCAGATTCGGATCCGCGAGCTTGGCGCGCAGATTTCCCGCGATTATCCCACGGGCCAGTTGCAACTCATTTGCATTCTTAAGGGGGCCTGTTTCTTCCTCACCGATCTGGCCCGCGCCATGCAGCGCGACGTCTCCATCGATTTCATGGGCATCTCCACCTATGGGAAGGGCACTTCCAGCTCCGGGGAAGTCAAGGTCACGAAAGACCTCGACATTTCGCTGGAAGGGGCCGACGTCCTGATCGTCGAAGACATCGTCGATACGGGCGTCACTCTCAACTACCTCATGCATCTGCTCGATCAGCGCAAGCCCCACTCCATCCGCATCGCCGCGCTGCTTGACAAGCCCGAACGCCGCCTGCGCCCCATCCACGTCAACTACGTGGGATTCCAGATTCCCGACGAATTCGTAGTGGGTTACGGTCTGGACTACGCCGAGAAATATCGCAATCTCGACGACATCTGCGTCCTCGACGGGTCCTCCTAAGACTGGCGGCAAATCCAGGCCTAAAATCTATCTTATGAAGGTGCCTTCGATGCGGTACATCGCAATTGCCGGCTGCCTGCTCCTCCTCAGCGCCTGCACGAGACCGCGGAATACTTCCAAACTGCTTCCGCCTGTTCCGGCGGTGCAATCCGGCGTCGCCGACCACGACACCGACGGCGGCGACGCTTCCCCACTGGATGCCTTGCACTACTACCTGCTGAAGCGCCTGCCGGAAGGAGCCACTGAGATCTCGCCGGACTGGTTCGTCGAGGCGCAGCGCCACATCGCCCTCATGCCCCGATTGCGTCTTGCCTCCGAGCCCGCCGCCGCCGGCCTTTCCTGGACCCAGCTTGGGCCCGGTAATATCGGCGGCCGCACCCGCAGCCTGCTCATCAATCCCCAAAACACCACATCATGTATGCCGGCGCCGTCACTGGTGGCATCTGGAAGACCGTCGACGGCGGGCTCAACTGGAGCTTGCTTACCGATCCCTCCGCCAACATTACCGTCGGGCCGGCCAATTTGTATCCCGGTCTCACGGTGCCCGCTCAGGCCGGCAATCTCATTGAGCTCTACGGCACGGGCTTCGGTCCCACCAACCCAACCACTAACTTCGGCCAGACCTTCAGCGGCGCGCCGCCCACCGTCAACACCGTGACCTGTACCATCGGCGGAGTTCCGGCCACCGTGCAGTTTGCGGGGCTGGTCGCTCCCGGCGAATACCAGCTCAACATCGTGGTGCCGCCCGGCCTGCCGCCGGGCGACAACCTGTTGGTACTCACAGTCGGGGGCGTCACAACGCAGGCCAACGCCTACCTGGCGGTGCAATAAAGAGGAGAAGAGGTTCGCGGCTTTAGTGCTTGTCTTTCTTCTCGAAGAACTTGCGCTTTACGTCCGGCCAAAACTCCTTCAGCACGTTCGAAAATGCGTCGGTACCGCAAGAGATCAGCAGCCGCTGCGCATTATCGGCGGCCGTCCGCGTGTCAGGATAATAAGCGTTTGAGATGGCCACCGCCGCGGCGTTCCCGCCCCACTCTGAAATATTGAAGGAGTTGCGGCCCGTATCCATCCGCGCCACCACGATGCGGGTGAGTGCGTACCACGCGCGCCCCAGTTTCGGGCCCTCGCCCGACCGGAAGTATCGCGGATCCTGGTGGAACAGCACGGGCACTAACCCTTCCGTCATCATGTTGCCGATCATCTGGTCGCCGTACGCCGTGCCGAATCGCTTGGCATAGCCTCTCATACCCTGCCCGAAGGAGGGATTCTGGTTTTCGATCTGGTACAGCGCCGCGAATGACCCGGCGGTCGGGAACACCGGCCAATCGAAGGAGTCTTTCACCGCAATCATCACCTTCTGGCGGGGCGCAATCAAATGGAAGGGGATGGAATTCTCGGTGGTCCGGTTGTTCGGAAGCACTCCGAAGATCCGTTTATCCTGGGGAGCTTGAACCG
>PLZX01000025.1 GCA_003152325.1 Bryobacterales bacterium
CACCGTGACGCGCTTGGCGCGGCCCAGGTCTTCCAGCTTGACGCTTTCCAGCTTCACGCCGATGTCTTCCGTGATGGCCTTGCCGCCGGTGAGGGTGGCGATATCGTCCAACATGGCCTTGCGGCGATCGCCGAAGCCCGGAGCCTTTACGGCACAGGCGTTCAAGGTGCCGCGCAGTTTGTTGACCACGAGGGTGGCCAGCGCTTCGCCTTCNNATGATCAGCAGCGGCTTGCCGGCGCGCGCGATTTGCTCGAGCAGCGGCAGCAGGTCCTTCATGTTGCTGATTTTCTTTTCGTGAATCAGGATGTACGGATCTTCGAGGACCGCTTCCATGCGTTCGGCGTCGGTCACGAAGTAGGGGGAAGAATAGCCGCGATCGAACTGCATGCCGTCGACGGTATCGAGCTCGGTCGACATGGTGCGCGACTCTTCCACGGTGATGACGCCGTCCTTACCCACCTTCTTCATGGCGTCGGCGATGATTTCTCCGATGTGTTTATCGCTGTTGGCGGAGATGGTGCCGACCTGCGCGATCATGTCGCCGGACACGGGCTTGGAGAGCTTCTTCACTTCCGCGGTGGCCACTTCGACAGCCTTTTCGATACCGCGCTTGAGGGCCATGGGGTTGGCGCCGGCCGCAACGGCCTTCACGCCTTCGCGATAGATGGCCTGTGCCAGGATGGTGGCGGTGGTGGTACCGTCGCCGGCCACGTCACTGGTCTTGGAGGCCACCTCGCGCACCATCTGTGCGCCCATGTTTTCCAGCGGATCTTTAAGATCGATTTCCTTGGCGACAGTGACGCCGTCCTTGGTGATGGTGGGACCGCCGAACTTCTTCTCCAGGACCACATTGCGGCCCTTGGGACCGAGGGTAACCTTCACCGCATCGGCGAGCTGGTTGACACCGCGCAGGATCGCCTGGCGGGAAGCTTCTGAATATACAATCTGTTTCGCCATATCGTTTTTCTCGACTCTCCTTTAGGACGCCTTCTTGGCCGATTTCGGCTGGGCTTCCAGAATCCCGAGGACTTCGTCCTCACGCATAATCAAGAACTCATCGCCATCCAGCTTGATATCGCTGCCGGAATACTTACCGAACAGAATCCGGTCGCCCACGGCGACGTCCAGCGCGATTACCTTGCCGTCTTCCAGGCGCTTGCCCTTGCCCACTGCCACCACTTCGCCCTCCTGGGGCTTTTCCTTCGCGGTGTCGGGGATGTACAGGCCGCCTTGCAATTGTTCCTGTTGTTCAATCCGTTTGACCACAACGCGATCATAGAGCGGACGTATTTTCATTGATCATCTACCTCCCTTGTAAGAATTGATTGGATATTCCGAGTTTCGTTTCGGGTGAGCCCCGGGGCTTCCCTCGGGACTCTAAGATAACCTTAGCACACTCGGCTCAAGAGTGACAAGTATTCTCCGTAACTAATTGTTAACAATAGCACTTGCAGAAACCGATCATTGTCGGCTAACGGCTCGGATCGTGCAATCCGGGCACCGATTCGAAAATTCCGTGCTCGCGATTCTTACGCACCGAGTGCCAGGGGAAGCACCGCCCGTTCATTGCCACGTAGACGCCCGGTTCGAGGGTCTGGACGAACGCCAGCGCCGTGCCCAAATTGAATAAACCGTCGGAGCTGCCGAACTGGTAGGGGACCATGGCGCCGGTGAGGACGATGGTCTTGCCACGGATGCCGCGGCCCAGCACGGCGGCCGTGTGCTCCATGGAATCGGTACCGTGGGTGATGACGATGCGCGTGGCGGGCGAGGCTTCACAACGTTCCAGAATGAGCTGCCGGCCGGCATCGGTCATCTGCAGACTGTCGATCATCATGAGAGTTTCGATGGTGAGATCGAGGCGGCAGCGACCGAGTTTCAGCATGTCGGCGATGTGAGTCAGCTTGAAAAACAGTTCGCCGGTGAGCTCGTTGTATTCCTTGTCGAAGGTGCCGCCGGTGACGAAAATCTGGATGCGTTGCTGGTTCATGCGGTGTGGAGAGATGGCCACACTGTACCATCGTGGCACAAATCGCGGTTAGTGCAAGCGCGCTATAGTGAAGTTATTCCCATGAGAGGTTTGCGCTGGCTCCTGCTGGTAGTGATTGCAGCCGTCCTCTATGGCGTAGTCTCCACTTATCACACCAAGAAAAAGGCCATCCAGGCCCAGGTACTGCCGACGCCGCAGCCGCTGCCGCCGGAGCTCGCCGGCACCTCCGCGCGCGGACACTGGAACCAGACCGATCAGAAGACGGGTTGCGCCACGGTCGACATCCTGTACGACAAGATGAATGAGGTCAAGGACTCCGGGCGCGTCGATCTGGTAGGCGCCGAGATGTATATCTACCACAAGTGCGAAGCGAAGTTCGACGTGGTGAAAAGCGCCACGGCGAATTTCTATCCTTCGGAAAATCGGCTCTATGCCGACGGCGAAGTGAAGATCTCGCTCGGTCTGCGGAATGAGGACGAAACTCCCACGTCGCTGGTGGCGATCACCACTTCGGGCATCACCTTCGACGTGGAAACCGGGCACGCGGATACCGATCGCCCCGCGAAATTCGAGTTCAAGAACGGCGACGGAGAATCCACCGGCGCCACCTACGATCCGCCCTCGCGGGAGCTCTTCATGAAGCACGACGTGAAGATCGATTGGAAGGCGGCGACCCCGGAATCCAAGCCGCTGCACATCGAAGCTCCCAGCCTGTACTACCACGAGGCGTCGCAGGAGATCGACCTGGTTCCGAACGGCCGGCTGACGCGGGACGGAGCGATCTTTGAAGGCGACAGTCCAGTGATCCACATGCAGGACGATGGCCAGGGCCACCGCACCATCAAAGAAGTAGACGCGACCAAGGCTCACGGCACGGAAATTCAGCCGAACCGGAAGCTGGACTATGCGGCCGACAAGGTGTGGGTGGACTACAACGAGAAAGGCAAGATCCAGAAGATCGCGGGCGAAGGCAATGCGCGACTGGTTTCGACGGCCGAGTATTCCGAAACCAGCGCCACAGCCAACCGCGTGGACCTCTCCTTCGACCCGGGCCAGAAAGACAGCGTGCTCACGAGCGCGGTGTGCAACCAGCACGCGGTGGTGACCTCCAAGCCGATCGCAGCGCCGGGGCACGAGCCCTCGGAGACGCACATCATGCGGAGCGAGTCGATCGAGATGAAGATGCGGCCGGGCGGGAAAGAAATCGAAAGCGTGGTTTCGCATGTCCCGGGCACGCTGGAGTTCCTGCCCAACCTGCCGGTGCAGCACTACAGGTTTCTGGAAGGCCGCGAGATGTGGATCGCCTACGCCGCGCAGAACCGCATCGATAGCTTCAAAGCGAGCGACGTGAAGACTTCCACCGATCCGACCGAGGAAGAGCGCAGCCACAATCGCACGCGGGCGGTTACGGCCAGCCGCGACCTGGTGGCCCGCTTCGATCCGCAGACCAGCCGGCTGGCTTCCATGGAGCAGACCGGCAACTTCACGTACCAGGAAGGCGACCGGAAGGCGCACGCCAACAAAGCCAGTCTCGACGGTAAGCAGAACATCATTGTGCTGGATACGTCGACGGCTGTGAGCGACTCGACAGGCTCCACGTCGGCCGACCATATCCGCATGGATCAAACCACTGGCGATTTCACGGCGGAAGGCAACGTCAACTCGATCCGCCTGCCGGACAAAGACCAGAACAAGAACTCGCAGATGCTCTCTTCCGACGCGCCGCTGCACGCCCAGGCGCGCCGCATGGAATACACCAACCCGCGCCAGGAGAACGGAAAGAAAAGCGAGGGGCACACGCGGTACACGGGCAATGCGGCCCTGTGGCAGGGCGCCAACCGCATTGAGGCCGACGTCATCGATATCGATAAGGACAAGCACACGCTCACAGCCCACGGCAATGTGGTGAGCAATCTCTGGGAGCAGCCCAAGGGTGACGACAAAAAGAAGACCGCTTCGCCGGTTCTTACCAAGGTGCGAGCGCCGGACCTGGTGTACACGGACGCCGACCGGCTGGCGCTCTATTCCGGGGGCGTCAAACTGGACCGCACGGGGATGCAGCTCCAATCGCGCGAGTTGAGGGCGTGGATGGCCGATTCCGGCTCCGATTCGAGTCTGGACCATGCGTTCGCGGATGGCGCGGTAGACATCCTGGGGAGTTCCAACGGACGCACGTATCACACCAACTCGGAACATGCCGAATACTACACGAAGGTGCCTTGCCCGCCGGATATCGTGCCGGGGATCGGGCCGTGCATCGAGCCGAAACTCCTGCTGAACGGGGGGCGCGCGAAGCTGGTGCGAACCATCAAAGGCTCTCCGACCACCATGGAAGGCAGCGAATTGACCTACTGGGCGAACGATGATAGGCTGCTGATGAAAGGCGATCCCCAGGGGCTCAACACCCGCATCCCCCCCAAGCGCAAGTAGCAGCGCATGAAGACTCTCGAAACCCACGAAATCTCCAAATCGTATCGCGGCCGCCGTGTGGTGGACGACGTGACGGTGCACGTGCAGCAGGGCGAAGTCGTGGGGCTGCTGGGGCCGAACGGCGCGGGCAAGACGACGTCGTTCTACATGATCGTGGGATTGATCAGTCCGGATTCCGGCCGGATTTCCGTGGATGGCCAGGATATCACGAGCCTTCCGATGTACCAGCGGGCGCGGCGCGGCATCAGCTATCTTCCGCAGGAGCCCTCGGTCTTCCGCAAACTCTCCGTGGAAGAAAACCTGATGGCGATTCTGGAAACGCTGGCGATGAGCACGCGGGAGCGGCGCGAAGCACTGGACCGGCTGATCGACCAACTGGGACTGGAAAAAGTGCGCCGCAGCCAGGGCTACATGTTATCGGGCGGCGAACGGCGGCGCGTGGAAATCGCCCGTTCGCTGGTGATCAGCCCCAGCTTCCTGCTGCTCGACGAACCCTTCTCCGGAATCGACCCGATCCAGGTGCTGGAACTGCAGCGGATCATTTTCGATCTGAAGCGCGCCGGCATCGGCATCCTGGTGACGGACCACAACGTGCGCGAGACGCTCTCGGTAACCGACCGCGCCTACATCATCAACAACGGTCGCATCTTTCGCGCGGGCAGCCCGGAGGCGCTGGGGCGCGATCCGGAAGTGAAACGTATTTATCTAGGCGAATCTTTCGAACTGTAAGGAAACCGGCGAGCTGGAAAGTTCGTATGGTAGAACTATGAGGCTCTTATTCCTTCTCTTAGCCGGCGCCGCGGGCGCCTTCTGCCAGCCTTTTAGCTTTGGCGTAAAGGCCGGCGTGCCGCTGACGGATTTTCTGACCGCCGCGGAAAGCCAGAACGTCAGTTACTTCACAACCACCAACCGCTATATTTTCGGAGTGACCGCCGAGCTGCGTTTGCCTTTCGGATTGGGCGTGGAAGTGGACGCTTTGTACCGGCACTTGAATTACCAGGAAAGTTCGGGCACCATCGCAACCGGCACCACCGCCAGCGACTTCGAGTTCCCGCTGCTCGGGAAGTACCGCTTCCCGATGATAAAAGTGGTGCACCCTTTCGTGGACGCTGGGGTGGCCTTCGATTCGTTGGCGGGCGTGAAGCAGGAAATCACGAAGGTGGTGAATTTCGCCGGAGCCGCCACCAGCACTTCGAACCCCATCGAACTGCATAACAGCACAACGCGCGGCTTCGTAATTGGCGGCGGTGTGGATTTTCATTTTCTGGTGATTCACATCACGCCGGAGATCCGCTACACGCGCTGGGGCGCGCAACATTTCTTCGACGTCAACGGCCTGCTGCACAGTAACGTGAACCAGGGCGAGTTTCTGTTGGGGATCACGTTCTAGGTGGGGCATGCTTAGCGTGCCCTGAGCCCGCGCCTATTCGCCCTCAACCGCTTTCCAACCCTTGCCCGGATTGAAACTAACCAACTGCCGCGCCAGTGTTCCCGTGGTCGGGCCCAGGTCCTTCTCATAAACCACACCCTGATGGCTCACTTGGAATGTCTTGACGCCGGATACCCCGTACTCGGCGGGATACGCCACCATGGCAAATCCGCCGATCATCTGGCCCTTCACCACGTAATCCAAAGCGCCACCCTGGGCATCCGGCCCCTGCGCTTTCAGGATGTGGAAGTAGTAGCCATGATACGGTTCCGGCTTCTTGCCCTCCGCAAGCAATGCCGCGGCGGCATCGGCGAAGGCCTTGGGAACCAGACCCGATTCGCCGGCCCAGTACAGCCCATCCATTTTGCCGGGAGTGCTGACAATCTTTTGGGCGTATTGCAGCATGCCAGCGGCATTCCGGTCGCGAGCGGCATATTCCATCTGCGCCTCCACGTAACCGCGGCAGACGTCGATGGCAGCCATTTCATTGCGGCCCACGCGCCGCGCCAGAATCTCGACGCGGCCGCGCCCGGCGTCGAAATGCCAGCGCCCGTTCTGCCGTAGCAAGAGCACCGGGAACGGCCAATCGTTTTCTCCCACCACCAGGACCGCCCGATTTGGATTGCCGGGTTCCACCTGTACTTGCATCCTGGCGTGAGCGCGTTCTGCAAACTGCGCGCGCCCGTTCTTGTCTTCAGCCGCATCGCCCGATTCGACGATGTCCTTGCTGCCCGCGCCCAGCACCTTCATCAGGGCGGCGCTGTCGTTGTGTTCGGCTGCGGCCAGCAGCGCCGCGCCGGCCTCCTGGGGTGTCGCAAAGGTCTGTTCGCCCGCTTGCCCGTGCAGCAGAACAGCCGCCAGCATCAACCCGAGAACGCCCATCCACCATTGAGAATTCGTTCGCATGGCCGCCGCTCCTATTTCCCTCTTCCGCCGCCGCGGGACGGGGCAGATCGGGCGGGGGCGGACCGTGCCGGGGCGCTCCTCGCCGGCCCCATGCTGGAATATCCGTGTTCGGCATGCGTCTGCGCCGCCCTGCCATTATTCATGCCTCCAAAGACCGAGCGGTTCTGCGCGGGCGGTGGGCTTTTCGGCATCTGGCGATTTCCCAGGCGTTCCCCGGGCTGCTGTCCGCCGTTGCGGGCCGCTTCGGGCACCGAACGCGGCGCCACATTCTGCCGCACGTTGCCGCGGAAGCGGTCGTTAAGCCCCGCGCCGGCGTAGGGCACCCCTTGGCGGTGAGCTGGGTCATGCGCCCACACCGAGGTGCCGTGCATGTTGGCCAGGTGCGCGGTGTTGAAGTTGTACTGGTGAATGAAGGCGTTGTTGACAATCACACTGTGAGAGCCCCAGCCGGGGTGCCAACCCCATCCGCCCCAACCGCGCCAACCACCGCCGAAGAACAGCCCGACATTGATGCCGCCACCGAAACCGAATCCGACTCCGCCCACCATTACGTTGCGCGCAGGCCAATACCATCGCGGGTAGGGGTACCACAGCGGCGGTCCCCAAATCCACGCGGGGTCGTACAC
>PLZX01000223.1 GCA_003152325.1 Bryobacterales bacterium
GCGTAATCCAAGCCGAGGCCGAGCGCCATCGCAACGGCGATGACACCATAGAAGCCGTGAGCCACGGGAGGGTGTACCTCCAGCGAGCCAACCCAGTCGGACGCTTCTGCGATGGCGTAAGCGCAAGATCCTGCCAACACCGGGACTCCGAGCATGCCGGCTCCGAGCAAACCCAGGCTGAAGAGCCAGTACGCGCCGATGCCGGCCAAAGGACGCAGTGCCTCGGCGGCATCGCGCGCGGTGCCGATGGTCGTCTTGCCATGCGCGTGCAGGGTGGCGGCTGACGTGAGAATGATGAAGTACATCACCAGATTCGAAAAGAACATGCCGGTGAGGACATCGTTCCGGGAACGCCGTATCTCTCGCTTGGACGCGCCTTCCCGTTGTTCGACGGTCGACCGGCCCAAGGCGACCTCCTCCTCCACTTCCTGCGCGGCCTGCCAAAAAACAGGTATGGCGAGATGGTAGTTCCCAGAATGCCGACCAGCGTCGCCCAATACGCGGCGGTCCACTCCACATGTGGAATCAGGGTCGCCCGCAGAACGGCGAGCCAGTCCGGGTGCGCGAGAAATGCAGCGACGATGTAAGCGAACAAGGCGAGGGTAAGCCACTTAAAAATCCGGGCGATGAGACGATAACTCGTCCAAAACAGCAGGCATACAAGGAGGATGGCGTACGCGGCTGTCCAATAGTACGACTTGACACCAGTCAGAAGCTGGGTGACTTCGGCCATGCCGCCGAGATCCGCGGCGATGTTGACGATGTTGGCGACGACCAGCAGCCCACACGCGCTCCATAGGATCCACCGTGAATAGCGCACCCGGATCACGCCTGCCAGCCCGAGGCCCGTGACCATGCCAAGGCGGGCACACATGATTTGTACTGCCGCCATCAGCGGAAAAGAGAAGAGCGCGGTCCACAGAGGCGCGTAGCCGAACGCGGCGCCGGTGACCGAATAGGTCGAAATACCGGATGGGTCGTCATCCGCGGCGCCGGTAATCAATCCCGGACCAAGATTCGAGAAAAATCTGCGGAAGCGGCCCTGCAGGAGAAACGCGCGTCTGGCCACCTTGGCGCCAGGAGAGTTCTGGCTGGTAGGCCCCTGATCCATGACCCCTGATTCTACAGCACCTCCGGTTCCATGGACCGGCTCAAACCCGTGTGCCTGGGATTCAACGCCGGGACCGCAGTGCTTCTACGGCGCGAAACCAATCTTCGTCCGGCGATCCTTCCGGACAGCGCCTGGCTTGCCAGAGTTTATGGGCGAGTGCGGCGATCTCCTGCTCGGTGGCTTCGTGGGCGATTCCGCTGGCGCCGTGCTCGGTCCCGGTCTTCGGATGCTCCTTTTGTGGGTACTGGTAAGCCTGATTGGAGTGCTCAAGGGCTTGTCTGGAGCTCTCATGGCCGGTCAGGTGGTCTTCTTTTCCGTGGTGCTCGGCGCCGGTACGATGGGCGTGGGCAGCAAGGTCTTGGTGCTCGGCAGCGATCTGTTGTGATTCGTGCATAACCATTGCTAGTGCACGCGTGGCACCGTCTTGCAGCGCCGGGGCAGACAAGGGCCCGACCAATCGCCTATCCTGGGCGGAATGGAGTACTTCTTCGCGTGCCCCTATTGCTGGGAGCAGATATCGATGGTGTTAGACACCTCGGTAAGAGGCCAGATCTATGTGGAAGACTGCGAGGTTTGCTGCCATCCGATCGAGGTGCGCTACACGGTAGAGGATGACGCGGTGAGCAACTTTGAGGCCAGACCGGTCGAGTAATCCAGCCTCGTGGCCGCGACCGCCCTTGCCAACCGCAAGCAAAACATGCACTTCCTGTGACAGTCCTTGCATCTTCCCCCAGGACTCGGCTACTCCGCGGCGCTCGGATTGCCCGCACGGATCGCGTCAAAGTACGGGGTGCCCCGGGCGGGACTGGCAGACCTGGTCGGCCGCTATGTTCGGACCGTGCTCTAATGTGGTATCGCCACTTCTTTGCGGGAGGACTCGTATGAAACGCTTGACACTGGCGCTGTTTGCCCTGAGCCTGGTTACGGTAGCGGGTACATGCCTGGTGGCAGCGCGGCCCGCTGGAAAGAGCGCCGCCGAAAGGACGGCCGCGCGCGCCGCGGTCGCCTTCGATACGTCCCCGCCGTTGGGCTCGATGGAGCAGTTTATCCCCGATAAGGCGGTCGTCATTCATCCCGCAGTGGAAAGCCGGCCGGAACGGCAAGGCGCGACAGAAGGACCGGGCACGGGTTTGGGCACGACTCCGCCGACACCGCCAGCAGCGCGGGGCCCCGCCGGCGCGACCCGAGGGGGCGGCCGTGCAGCCCGGGCAGGCGGGCCTCCGCCGATTCCACCTCCGCCACCCGCGCCCGAGATCAACGCGGCCGGCGCCGCCGTGGAGCAGACGACGCAGGGCAAGCGCGCCGCGATTGAGCCGGTAGCCAGCTTTGACGGCCTGGGCGAGGGCTTTGCCGGTCACGAGTTCCCGGGCGCGGGCAACGCAGCCGATGCCAACGGCGGCCGCGGCGGCGGGGGACGTGGCAGCATTGACATCAGCTTGGCGGCCGGTCCCGACCATATCTTCGAGATCCTGGGCGGCAACATGGCCATCTTCACCAAGAAGGGTAAGAAGTACCAGGCCACCGGCAAGCTGCTGTATGGCGCCGTGCCCAACAACACCGTTTTTGCCGGCTTCGGCGTTCGGTGCGGCGTGAGCAACAACAGCGACTCCGTAGTGCGCTACGACCAATTGGCTGACCGCTGGCTGATCGTGGTACCGGTCTTCTCGCGGCCACCGGACAATCCACAAGGCCCTTATGCCATGTGTTATGCCGTGAGCGCGACGTCCGACCCGCTGGGTCCGTACTACCGTTATGAGTTCCAACGGCCGCTGTTTCCCGATTATCCGCGTCCGGCGATCTGGCCCGACGGCTATTACAACCCCACCAGCACGAGCGACAACCTGCTGCCGGATGTGATCACGCAGAAGCACGACTGCATCGCCGACCGCAACAAGATGCTCAAGGGNNGCCGCCGCCGGGCGCGCCCAACATCATGATGTCGACGGGCGGCACGCAGCTCATGAAGATCTTCGGGGACGACGGTATATACTTCTACAAAGTGCACGTAGATTGGAGCGACGCCTCCAAGACCACCGTCTCGACGCCGCAGAAGATCGCGGTGGCGCCCTATCACTATCTCTGCGACGGCCAATTGAGCAACTGCGTCTCGCAGCCGGGCACCGAGCGCCGCCTCGATTCGCAAGGCGACAAGCTGATCCAGCGGCTGGTGTACCGCAACTTCGGCAATCACGAGTCCATCCTGGCCGAGCATTCCGTCGCTACCGCGGCGCGCGGCGGCGGCGTGCGCTGGTACGAGTTCCGCCTGAACAAACAGCGCGACCCCGTGTTGTACCAGCAGGCGACGTATGCCCCCGGCGGATTTTATCGTTGGCTGGGAAGCATGGCTATGGACCGCAAGGGCAACATCGGCATGGGCTATTCGTTCGGCGGCGATCCCAACTATCCCGGCCAGCGCTTCGCGGCGCGTTTGGCTAATGACCCTAAAGGCCAACTTACTTTCCACGAGTCGGTGCTGGCTGAAGGCCAAGCTTCGCAAACGGGCAGCTTGCGCTGGGAGGACTACACCAACATCATCGTCGATCCCTCCGACGACTGTACCTTTTGGTTCGTCGGGAACTACCTCAAAAGCGGCGCTCAATCCTCGACTACCCGCATCGGATCGTTTGTGCTGGGCGGCTGCAAGTGATGCGCTCGTCCCTGCGCACGATATCCAATTCTATGCACTGCCCAACCCCATCGGCGCTGGCCGTGTAGTCCGACCCCGAGGAATGGACGCGGTCTCTGGCGCGAGTCCTCGAATCCCCGGTCTGCCCCACGAGATTACTCCACCGACACGGTGACGCCGCTTTGCGTGCCACTACCACCAACGGAAACCGAGACAGGCAAATTGCCCGATGGGGCGTTCGCTGGGATCTGCACGTTGATCTGCATCACACCAGAGACCATGTCCGGCGCCTCTCCGTAGAACGCCACAAAGACCGGCTGGCCGCCGATCGAGACGGTTACGGGCGACAGCACGGGCTGCGGTGTCNNCCTTGGCAGCCGGATTGCCTGGCCCGTTGTAACTGTTGTCCTGATTCAGAATCGCCGCGGGTCCGGTGCCCGAACCGTTGGCGGTAAAGATGGCGGGCGCCGTGCCGGCTAGTTTCAGGGGGAACGCTTGTGACGTTTGGCCCCCGGCACTGACCTGCACGGACAGGTTGGTCGCGCCGGCGACCTCGTAAGGAACCACGGCATTGATTTGGACGCCGCTCACATACGTTTGGGGAGCCGCGATTCCGTTGAACAGTACCTGCACGCCGTCCAGAGTCGTGGAAACCTTGCCGCTGTCGTTGAGCATCAGGTNNCGCCGTCGAGATGAGGACTCCTTGCGAATAATCTCCACTGGTCCCGGTTTGTCCCGAGCTCTGAACCGGCTGAAAGATCACGTGGGACGGCGCTCCCAACGCATAGGAGAATCCCTTACCGTCATTTCCCGGCGGATTGCCGGCTGCGCCCACCCCGACTGAAGCGCAAACATACGACTGGGTGAAAGCGGCGATGGGGCTCACGTTCATCCAATAGGTTCCGGGCGCCAGTTGCACACGTAAGCCGTCCACCTCGACGCGGTAGATCTTCTCCCCATCCGGGTAGCTGAGCACGAGCGTCTGGGTGGCGGGACTTAGCCCGGACGCAACCACCGTACCGCCATTCCCAGCCGAAATCCCGCTGCGGATCTCCCATACCGCCGCACTAAGGCCCGAGAACGTCATGTTGTTGTGAGAGAACAACCCGCTAACGGTCCATCCCCCAATGGGAACCACGAAGTCGTCGTATGTGCGGCCGAACTCCTGATCCGAGAAGTACCAGTTGGATTGTCCCGGAATGCCCGACTGGCAATCGCCGTTATACCAGCCCACGTTGGCGGTGGGGGTCCCTTGCGCGCGCAGCACCAGGTGCGAAATGAGGGTTAGCAGCAGGCCAGAAATAATTGTCCTTGTCTGCATCTCAGGATACTCCTGCACTACCGGGAAAGGTTCAAACCCGGATCTCCATTTCGGACTCCAGGCTCTTGTTTATTGTATACCCAGCCGCCGACTTTTGATCTTCCAAGGGCAGTCTCTTTTCCGGGAGCCGCCTCTTGGCTCCGCTTCCGCGGGTTTCCACCTCCTCGGAATCCGGGCCGGTCGTCTTCACGGCCTGTTCTGCGACGGGGAGCTTGCTGTATATTGAATAGTTAAGGACCTGAAGAACTTTTTTTAAAAAGGAGGTAACGACATGTTCAAGCCGATGATGCCAGTGATTTTCGTGGCTGCCCTGGGGCTTGTACCGGCGTGCGCACAAGACAAACCGGCAATCGTGGTTCATGCCTTCACGCTCGCGTCCGGTGTGAACTTTCCCTACGATATGAATCAATTGCAAACCCGGGCGATCGCGATGCTCAAAGATAAAGATGGGACACTGTTCGACGCACTTCCTGCCGCTCCCACCGGCCAGGCCCGCGTCTATTTTCTCGACGGTGAAGTCCTGGAGTGGCACAAAGGCAATACGGCAGAACGGATGCTCATTGCCATGGGCTCGGTGGCGGGACGTGAAAACGCGAAGATTCACTACTGGCTGACGGACCAGGACGGGAAGAAGATCTTCGAGAATACGGACACGATCCGGCAAGGCTTCATGAAGAACGGACATGAAAAATCAGTCGGGACTCTCGCGACACCGTTCGCGGAGAAACTCGCTGAGCGCTTGAAAGTGGCGAAGCTGGCGCCCGAGAGTGGGACTGGACAGTAGCCGGTACAGCCTCCCACTTGAGCGCAATACTCGCCAGCCCGTGGAATGGACGCGGTCGCCGGCGCGTGCGTCACTCGAAATCGCCGCCACCATTTTCGACGAACAGCAATCACTGCTATAACCTGGCCTCGTCAGAGAAATCTGTGGGTCACTGATACGTTCGATGGCGCCGGGAAGCTCGGCTCGCGCAGCCGGCGAACCCGATGGCGCGCAGACTGCGGCGGGGTCGTTAATTCGCTATTATGATTGCGAGGGCGGAGGGTTTTGCAGGATGGAGGTCGTTCGCTACTGGGGTGTGCGGTTGCTGCTGGGCGCATTTGTTTCTCATGCTTCCGCACAATTAATTAGCCCCACCCCGCAGTGCGCTGTGGTCGACAAAGATGCGACTTATCGGAAGCCGCCTTTGACGTATCCCATGACTTCGGACCGCTACGCGGTCCAATACCAGTTGGGTGGCAGCGGGACCTGGACCACTGCGCAGGTCTACATCAGCTATTACGGTGCGACCAACGCCTCGCCAAACCGCAGTTCCTCAGCCTATGTGGCCGACACATCGATGTCGTTTGTGAGTATTCCCGCCGCCGGAAACACGGCGGTGGCCCTCCGTGTGACTAAGCTGTTTGGTTCGGCCTTTCCAGCCATCAACCAGGTATCTGTGCGCCCACAGGCCAAAAAGATTCACGTCGATTCGGCGAGCGGCAGCCTGGTCCAAGTCTCAACCACCACCGCCGTCAATTTCGCGGGCGATCAGTTTCTTTTGTGGTGGGCTGGCGATTCACAGCAAAGCAGCAGCATTCAGAGTTTGGTCTTCTTCCTCAATCCACCCTACGTGAAGCCCACCGGTAGCAACGTGAAGGTAATTGCGACGCCGGCCGACCTGACGGCGAATCTCTCCTCCTTCGACACTCTGGATTTCGAGGGCACACTTGCAGTCGCATCCACCGGTGCGCAAGCTTTCGTGGTTCCCGCCAACATCGCCAACATTTTTCTGGGACCAGGCGCCTGGGTTCAGGGCAAACTCCGCTTCGTGCAGGCCGGCAACGGCAGTACCAGGCGGATTTACGGTCCGGGCGTGCTGGATGTAAGCCGCTTTGAATACGATCTTCGGGCCTGCGGCGACAACAGTGGCTACGCGGATCAAGGCTACCATGCCATTTCATTGGTTGATCCGCCGAAGAATACCCTTCCGGACATCTTCCAACTGGATGGATTGGTCATCACCGACCACAATCACGCCGTGGCCGACCTAATCAGGGGCGGCACCATAAATAATGTAAATACGCTCGGCTGGAATGGCCTCAACGGCGGATTCCGGATTGGAGACAACACCTCCGTCTCCAACCTGTTTACTCGCGCCGGAGACGATTCCTTGATGATGTGGGGCTCCTTCATTACGGTTACCAACGCAACCGTTTGGCAGAACTACAACGGCGGCGTCTTGAACCTCGGTTGGGACAACAATTCCCCAGGCGACTATTCCCTGGTCGACGGTCTCTACGTCGTGAAGACGGACTGGACCAATCCCACGGTTCCCAGTTGGACGGCTACGAATCTGAACGGTCAAAACGACGCGGTCATCGCATCCCTGATGGTTCCCGGTACCATGTTCGGCTCGGTGCAGCCCTCGCTGTACCGGAATATCTTCGTCGAAGATCCTCCGCGTACTCTGCTCAGCCTTAAGATTACGTTTCCGGAATGCCTCGACCCGAATCAGCCCCGGGACAACACCTGCGCCCCGGTCGATCTAACCCAGCCAAGTCTTCTCAATCTCAATATCGAAAACCTTTTCTCTCCAGCCTCTATCGTCCAAAATTCCATAGGCTTCCAAACTCTTCCGGCTGGTTTCGCCGACGGCAATCAGACTTTTCCAAGCGCCTACACACTTACAGGCAGCATGAACATCGGTCTGAGCAATGTGATGCTCACCTTGCCCAATGGAACGGTGACCACTCTCACCAGCGCAAATGCCGTAACGGTGGGAAATATCGGTATGAACGGCGGGCCGGTCAATCTCAACTTTGTTCCGTACATAGGCGTGGACCCACCGTTGCTCCCGGCGATCCTGCCCGGGGGCATCGCGCCCGCCACAATTCAACCCGGCGAATGGGTATCGATTTTCGGCAACAACCTGGCCACCAGCACGGCAACCTGGAGCGGCGACTTCCCCACGTCCCTGGGAGGCGCCAGCGTGACGATCAACGGTAGGGCGGCGTATCTTTCCTACGCGAGCCCCAGTCAGATTAACCTGCAAGCGCCCGCCAACACGGCGACCGGCTCAGTGCCTATCGTCGTCACCACCGCTGCAGGCGTCGCGAATTCCACCGCGACTCTGGCCGCGTTCAGCCCTGAGTTCTTCCTGCTCGATGGCACGCACGTCGCCGGCATCATTTTGCGTTCGAATGGAAAAGGCGCATATGGCGGAGGCACGTACGACATCATCGGTCCCACCGGAACATCGCTGGGATATGCCACGGTGGCGGCGACAGCAGGCGATATCGTCTCCTTGTTCGGTACCGGTTTCGGGCCGACGAGTCCCGCTGTGACCCCGGGTCAGCTGTTTTCCGGAGCCGCCCCGACGATCAATCCTGTGAAGGTGAAAATCAACGGTCTCAACCTCACGCCGTCATTCGCGGGCCTGTCCGGAGCCGGACTCTATCAATTGAATCTCACCATCCCCGCAGGTTTGGGAACAGGAGACGTTTCTTTACAGGGTGTGGTCGGCGGGGTGCAAACTCCTTCGGGCGTTGTGATTTCACTGCAATGATCGCGATGGAAAGTGTGAGTCACAGACGATCCGGAAACCGTCGAGATGGCCCCGTTTGCGCTTGTTCCGGTGGTGGCAATGGCGCCTCCCGATGCCGTAATGCTTGGCCCATCGGAGAGGTGGCTCAGTGCTGGATCGGAATCACTACCGGACCTGGCGGCGAGGAATTGATACTCGCCGGCGACGGAATCCCGTTGATGGAAATCGAGATCGGGTACAAGCCTGGCGACATCGAGGCAAAACTCTGCGGCACTGTGAAGTTGATTTGGAATTCTCCCACCGCCACAAGCGCCGCGGCGATTGCGGGAACGGTGACGGTGCCAATCGTCACCGTCACGCCGCTCAAGAACGTCCTCGAGATCAGTGTGCCCGCGGGCGATGCGGCTAAGCCGGTAGCGAAGAGCTGCACCGTATCGCCGGGGACGGCGTTGCGGAACCCCGGGCCATTCGACGGGTCGGCGGCGATCTTGCCATCCAGGAAGACGGCGGCGGCGTAATTCGTTCCGTTCACGATGATCGGAAAGATGCCGGGCGAACTGGCTACGGCCGCGGCGGTAATGGAACTGGTGGCCTGGCCGTTGTTAATCACCTTCACCGACGCTGCGCCCGAGATTCCCGCCGGCACCTGGAAGCTGATCTGGTTGGGGCTGATGTAATAGACGGCGGCGGGCTGGCTGTTGACGGTCACCTGAACACCGCTCAGGTTGGTGGGCAAGTTATTGCCGAGGCCGTTGAAATCGGGCCCGGCCCAGATGCGCGTGGTGGGGCTGAGATTCACGCCCTTGACCTGCGCCCACGAGCCCGGCACCAGCCCACCGGCGATGTATGTTGCGCCGTTGGCGGCGGTGCCGGATTCCAGGCCCGGCGTCGCGTCGGGTGTGATCTTGGCGACAAAGCCGTGGTAGCAGCACCCCGCGCTATCGTTGGAGGTCGTCTGAAATGCGCCGGGAGTCGTGATCAGGCCCTGGCCGATTATATTGCCGGCGAGATAGATGTGGCCGGCGGAGTCGACTGCCAGCCCGGCTGGGTTCACGGTGTGGATCCCGCCGGATCCGATGCGTGTCGCGAACAGCAGGTTTGTGCCAGTGGGATCTAGTTCGGCGACGAGGATTTCCTGGGACCCGGCGACTGGGGTTGGCTCAACGGGGTTGATGGTTGGAAAACCTGGCCCCCCGCTCTGCCCGATAATGTAGACGTTGCCGCTCCCGTCCAATTGAACAGGTCCCGTAAAGAAGAAGGCGTCGCTGCCATCGCCCAACGCGTCACCGACATAAGTGGACCACAGGATCTTGGTAGCGGTGGGATTGAGCTTGGTCACGTGGGCTGCCGCGCAGGTCTGCCCGTTCGGCCCGCAAACGGTGCCAAAAGCGCCCGCGGTCACGGGAAAATCCTTAGAATTTGTATAGCCGGCGACATAGGCGTTGCTCGAGCTATCGATGGTGATGCCGCTGATGAAGTCGCCTGTGTTTCCAGTTTGACCGCCAAGGTAGGTGGAGTAGGCCAGCGATGCTCCGCTGGTGGAAGTGACGGGATTGAACTTCGCAATGAAGCCGCGCCAGGACTGCAAAGATGTCGCGCCGCTGTTCACAGGACCGGCATTAGGCTGATACACGCCGGCGGTGGTCGGCAGACTGGCGGCCCGGGTCTCGCCGACCAGATAGAAGTAGCCGTTGGCATCCACCGCGACCCCGGTGCCATAGGTATCGCCGCCGCAACCACCGACGCACTTAAAGTTCGTATCGCCGAAGATAGTGGAATAGAGCAGGTGGGCGCCGGTGGGATCGAATACCGCAACGAAAGCGAATTGGGGGTCGCCTCCGGCAGTCTGGGTTCCGCTAATTACCGCGCCGCTAGTGGTTGGGAAGCAGCCTTGGTAGACATAGAAGGTGGAGCAATAAACCGTCTCGTTGCCGGCGATGTAGGCGCGGCCGGCACTATCGACGGCAATGGCGGTCGCGTACTGGTAGGCGTACCCGCCCAGAAACGTGGAATATACAATACCGGTTCCGGTTGGGTTCAACTTAGTAACATAGGCGGAGATATTCTGGGAATTGCAGCTTGCCGCGCCGGCGGCCTCTGAGGTGTTGTTAGGCGCCGGGTCGCAGACGGTCTGGTACGCTCCTGCGGTGGTCGGGAACTTGACCGAGTTTGTCTGGCCGGTGATATAGGCATTGCCACCGGAATCCACCGCGATGCCGAAAGCGTAATCGGAACCTTCGCCGCCCAAGTAAGTGGAATAGACCAGCGAGCTGCCATCGGGGCTGAATTTCGTCACGAACACCGAAGGCCATTGCCCGGGTTGGACTCCCGTCGTCTTGGTTGGAGGCGCGCCCATGTAAGCCTTCTGCGTGACGGGGAAGTCGACGGAGAAAGTGTCTCCCGTCACGTAGGCACTCCCGGCACTATCGATCGCGATGGCCTGCGACGAGCCTGCGGTACTGATGCCTGGTCCGGTGCTCTGGCCGATGTGATCGGTGCCCGAGCCCGCAAGATAACTCGCATAGCTGAGCACCGGGTCGATGATCAGCGCCCTGGAATGATCGTAGCTGCCCAGCCGGAAGCGTATCTGGTTCCCGGCCACGGCGAACCACCCTTCGACGCGGGTCTTCTTGTCTCCATCCATCTGGTAGAGCACCGGCTTCTTGAAGCTGGCCGGGCCGTTGGCCGCGCGCAGAGCTAAATTGCCCTCCGCGTCGACGCCGGCGCGGGCGCCATCGATCCGCCAGGCGATGCGGCTGGGGTCGGCGCCGGGGGCGACCACAAAGTCATACTCCAACTGGCGCTGATTCCCGT
>PLZX01000167.1 GCA_003152325.1 Bryobacterales bacterium
GTGGCGGTCATCAAGCCCTCTCGACCCGCGGGCCGGATGATCTCTGAGATCGTATCCGATTTGAAGGCGCGAGGTGCGACAGCTGTCATTGGCGACGACTTCGCCCTCGACGTCGAAGAAGGGATCCAGGCGCACCGCCAGCCATGGCACCCACCCTCCTGGGATTAGTCCTGGACTCCAGTGTCCTGATTGCCGCCGAGCGCCGGAATCTGAGGCCAGATCAGGCTATCGAGAGTGTCCAGAAAGTGGTTGGAGAAATTGCCATCGTGCTCAGTGCGGTGACCGTTGCCGAAATCGGTCACGGGATCTACCGTGCCAACACGCCCGAGCTCCGCGACCGCCGCCGTGCCTTCCTCGACGAACTGAAGGCCACCGTCCCCATTCATCCGGTAACCGAAGCCACTGCTGAGATCGTCGCCCGCATTGGCGGAGAACAAGCCGCCAGGGGGATCACTCTGCCGCTGGCGGATCTCCTCATCGGAGCCTGCGCCCTGGAACTGGGCTATGCGGTTGGGACCAACAACCTGCGGGATTTTGGCCGCATCCCGGGCTTGCATGTGACGCAACTGTAAACGGCTGGGCCTTTTTCCGACGGTACCGATTTCTTTACATTCCCGGACCGCTTCATGACTCAAAGTATTGCTCGCACTTCTGAAATATCTCCTCGGCTTCGTTCGCTCCCGCCACGATCTCGGTTTGGAGATCCTGGCCTTGCGTCAGCAACTCGCCGTGTTCAAGCGCCGGCATCCGCGACCCTGCCTCAAACGCCGCGACCGGCTCTTCTGGGTGGCCCTATGCTCCCTCTGGGATCGATGGATCGACGCGCTCATTCTTGTCAAACCCGAAACCGTCGTGCGCTGGCATCGAGCCGGGTTCCACCTCTATTGGCAATTCCGCTCGCGCGCCTCCTGGCTGGGCCGGCGAAAGATCGAGCCCAACGTCTTCGAACTGGTCAAGCGCGTGGCCGGGGAGAATCCTTCCTGGGGCGCGCCGAGAATCCATGGCTGTTGAAACTCGGCTTTGAGATTTCCGAACGCACCGTGTCGCGCTACCCTCTCCGCCGCACTCCCAGCCCTGCCGATGCCGTTCAGCGCTGGCTGGCATTCCTGAAGAACCACCGCGAAGCCATCGTCGCGCTGGACTTCTTCACCGTGCCGACCCTGACTTTCCATTTGCTGTACGGCTTCTTCGTGATCGACCACCACCGTCGCAGGATTCTCCACTACTTCAACGTCACCGCGCATCCGACCGCCGCCTGGGTTTGCCAGCAGTTGCGAGAGGCCTTTCCCTATGCCGGACCCTACAAACACGCCATCCTGGACCGTGACTCCAAATTCAAGCGCCGAGGTATTGGATCTGTTGAAGGCCTCCGGCGTCGGGCCTGCCCGCACGAGTATCCGGAGCCCCTGGCAAAACGGCACGGCGGAACGATGGGTGGGCAGTCTCCGCCGCGAGTGTTTCGATCACGTGATCGCGCTCAATGAGCAGCATGTGCGGCGCATCGCTCGCGAATACACTGCCTACTACCACGAAGATCGCACGCACCTCGGGCTGAACAAGGACACGCCGGCCGGCAGACCGGTCGAGCCGACGCCAACCGCCGCGCGATTGGAATCGCTGCCACGTGTCGGCGGCCTGCATCACCGATACGTCTGGAAAATGGCCGCCTGAACCGCCCGCGGAACCGACGGAATCTCGCCGTGCCCGAGCTACCCGTGTGCCCCAACGCAACGTTTTGATGTCACGACGCTTCGCTTTCGGCGCAAATTGCAAGAACGGTCCCTCTGGCGACCGGGCCGGAATTACCAGAGGAACATGGAAAGCCGATTCGCGGGCCTGCAGCCGCGCGATCCACAGTGAAAAGTGTCCCGAACGGACCTTTGGCGAGGGACACCCATGGCCCGACTCGTGTCCGCAATCTTTTCCTATCTTCTCGGCTTCCTCCGCTCCCGCCACGATCTCGGCGTGGAGATTCTCGCCCTGCGCCAACGGCTCGCGGTGTTCAAGCGCCAGCATCCCCGGCCCGGCCTCAAACGGCGCGACTGCTGGTTCTGGGTGGCGTTGTACTCCCTCTGGGATCGATGGACCGATGCGCTCATCATCGTCAAGCCGGAGACCGTTGTCCGCTGGGCATCGCGCCGGGTTCCGCCTCTATTGGCGCTTCCGCTCGCGCGTCTCCTGGCTGGGCCGGCGAAAGATCGAGCCCAACGTCTTCGAACTGGTCAAGCGCATGGCAAGGGAGAATCCTTCCTGGGGCGCGCCGAGAATCCATGGCGAACTTGTGAAACTCGGCGTTGAGATTTCCGAACGCACCGTCTCCCGCTATCTCCTCCGCCGTAAACCCAGGCCTCATAGTAACCGGCCGACATTATTGCCCCCTGCTCCGAATACAGCGAGTATGGCTTGCCTTTCCAGGTAAGGACCTATCGGAAAGAACTGGCCCGCGTAGCCTTGATCTTTCTTCTGAGCTCCAACGCACGCGGATCCTTCGGCAGCAATTTCAGTGCGCGAGAGCATTCAATTAAGGCATTCTGGAGATCGCCCTGCTCCGCGAGCAGACTGGCGTAATCCAGCCGGTATTTTACATTTCTGCGGGTCACGATGGGATCCGTTTCATCCATCTCGGTGATCCAGTTTTGCTCTCGTAGCACGTATTCCAGCAGACCTTTGATGGCCGGATCGTCCCCATAGAAACGTCCACCGCTGCTGTCATGGTACTCGATCATGTGTGCCTTGTTGTTAGCGAAGTCGATAGCGATCGCGGCAAAGTCCGAACTGCACGCGTGCGCTCTACAACCGTGCATAATGAATATTTGCCGGCCGTCCTCCAACCTGGCGACGTGTGAGAGGGAGGACACCGCAGTATCTGAAACCTCGAAGAACGGATTCAGCCCCAATACTTGTTGCTCCACCTCGGAGTGCTCCTGGAAGACGTTGAAAGTCCGTTCACCATATTTCGCGACTAGTGGACTCTTGCGCACCCACCAGACGTGGGCATCCGCGTCATAAATCTCTGACAACGGCGCCGCTTCCGGAGCCGCGGCCGCCTTCGGCGTGGCGTCAGGGGAAGGCGGCGAGTAATAGGGAACGGACGGCGTGGGTCCGCCCAGACCGGGCGCAACCTCCGGGGGAACGTCGAGCGTGACCCGCCGTTTGAGCCAATACCAGGTGGCGACCGAGAGCAGTGCGATGAGGAGCGCCGATAACGCCAAGGTGCGTAACATCGATGTTCTAGAAGTCGCCGGACTAGGGTTACCCTCATGGCGCTCGGGACCTTGCCGTTCGGCAACGATCATGTTCGAAACCGCAGGCCCGCCCGACTCCTGATGAGGCGACCTCGATGCGGGCAGTGCGCCAAGGAAACGCTCGATAGCGGCAGCTTCGTGTTCGCGCCAAGCCTGCTTTCTTCGCCGCCTGTCAGATTGGTCTCGCAACTCCGGCCAATCAGCACGAGCAGCATCCTGTCGAAGGTCGGCGGCCAAAGCGGCTAAACTCCCGGGTGGATGGCCAGACGGGAAAAGGTCGTCACCGGCTAGCAAGACTGAGCCAAACAATAGTGCATACCGAAGCCGCAGGCGGTCCGATAACTGACTCCTTGGGGCAGCCGAAGCGAGCCGCAGATTCTCCTCACCTGTCGCTTCGAGGCTGAAAGGCACACCATTCAATTGCAGATTTGTTCCGCGGTTCGAGAGTTGGCGAGGATTCAAATAGACAGGATCGACGGCACCGTTATACACCACGAACAGATCGATGTCACCGGCATCCTGGAGCCATGGGTAGCTCCCGATCAGATATACGCTTTTCAGATTTGGCCTCAGGAGTCCCTGCCGTACCAAAGCGTCAATCGCAGCCGGAAGATAAGCGCGCACCCGGGCTATGCGGTCGGTTGCGTCTGCCCGGGCCGCATCGGCTTGCGTCGTAGCCCAAATCCAAGAGCGCTCGTTCATCAGCTCCAACATCCGGGTAGTGGGGACCAGTTCGAGCACGATGTTGCTCAACCGTTCGCCCCGTGGATGAATCTCGATCGAGGCTTCGCGATCGGTCACCGTGCTACTGTGCGTGCCGTAGTAGTCGCTGTATTCTTCCTCGTGCGTGATAGCTGGCCGGACAACGATCTCGAGATCCTGGTAGTCCGGACGTAAAGCCGTCACTTGCCGGTACAAATCGACGATGCCGGGGCCGCGCGGGTTTGCTGCGAAGTGGCCACCGGATTCCTCCACCAGACGACGTAAAACTGCCGCCTCGCGCTCCACGGCCGCCGGTTCCATGCCCGGTTCGAACAGACCCAATGCCGTTAGCAGCGTATCCCGCCCGAAGGATAACCGATTACCCGGCGGAGGTTGATAGATTCCGCAAAGCGCTCGCAGATTACGTTCCAGATCACCTGGCTCTCGGCTCACCAGGCCCGCGGTCTTGATGAGCGTTTCCGCGAGGTTCACAGGGTGGTCCCCTCCCGAAGCGATCGGAAGATGCGGGATCACCTCCAGGTAAACGCCCAACTTTCTAGAAGACGCCGGAGCCAAAGACACAATTCGCCTCAGGACCTCCGGGAAGCTATTCGCATCAATGCCGCCGTTGGCCCCGCGCGCTACCAAGAACTGAAATAAGGTGATAACGCCGGCGCGGTCAAGGGCCTCGGCTGATTTGGACCAAGCCTCGATTCGGGGAATGGTCGATTGCTCTAAGGCCGTGGCGGCGAGTTGAAGTACTTGGAGGAATTCATCGAGCGATTGACTGGTCCGCGCCGCCAATTGGGCTGCATGCGGCACGTCGACGAATGGAAATCCGGGCCGGGCGTTTGCCAGGACGAAATCGAGAGTACAGACGAACTGCTCCCACGACACGGATTCAGCGAGAAACTGCAGGCTGGCACAGGAGCGATAGGCGTCTCGCTGCACGGCAAGTAACCGCACAGCGAAGTCGAGAGCTGCGAGATAGTGCTGGCGGTCGAATTTGGCGGAAATCGGGGGTAACGCGCCGCTTTGGATTACTTGAACGGCGCTTCGGCGACCATCGACGGGCAGCGCGGCCGCCGCCCAGAACTCCTCACTGCACCGAACGCGCTGGCGGGAGGTGGCCGATGAAGCCTTCGAGGCGTACGCCTCTCCGTCCGTCGCAAGGAAATCCAGTACCTCCCGGAATGCCTCCTCGGAACGCAGCCGCACGGAGGCGTCCACGGCAAGAATTACGACCCGAGACGGATCGATGTGGCGGCGAGCAAGATCTGCCGCAAGGCCGAGGATCGGCAGAAAACGGGTTGAATGCCCTGCAGCCGCGCAATCGAGCATCGCCGATAGGAATGGCCCCGGATCGAAGCCCTCGCGGGCCAGAAGAAGGGCGCCCTGCAACAGTGGTGGATACTGACCGGGCTGCACCTTCCGTCCGGCTCGACCCAGGAGGCGTCTGGTTGGTCTCCATTTGAAGTGGCCGGCCTCGTGGAGTTCAGAAAGAAGCCGCAGGTTCTGCCGGTCGGCGCGCGGGCCAGAGCCTTCCTCGGGCAAGCACTGCTTCTTCTTCCATATTGCCTTCATCACGCGACTCCCTCCCCGCGTTGCGCAGCTGACCGTACTTCAGCAACAGGATCGAGTCGTAAACGCGCTAAGACTCGGCTCGAAGTCGGAAGCCGGGCAGCCGAAGATGCGCGAATGATCGGATCGAGCGATTCGGCAATGCGTTCAAGTTCTTCGATGGTAAGGTCGCCTACTACAGCGAGCGCCTTGCGGCGCACCATTGGGTTGGGGTCGGAGATCAAAATCCGCAATAGGCGCTCCCTATTCTGTGTCGGTATGGCGGCGATTCTGACCTCGGGATCCGGACTCTGGCTGAACTTGGGCGAGAGAGAGCCGTTCAATAAATGCCGTACTCGTTCCAGGCTCTTCCTGCGCAGCCCGGGATCCCACTCGCCGAGTACCGCTTCTTCAAGGCGGCCGGACGGCAAGTTCGCGTGATCTAGGATCTGTCCGCGCACTTCGACGGAGTCGGATTGGAGGTACAACTCCAGTTCCTCCGGGATGCTGTGGGTGATCATCTCCTGCCCGCTCCGCTGCCTCACGGCAAAATCCTCATCGAACAACCACATTGAGCCCAACTCCCTTTTCGAGAGGAGGCCAGATTCGATGCTCCGCAGACGCACGTCCGCGTATCGGCAAGCGCTCATTCGGTGAGCTACCAGCGCATTTAGCTGCTCACGACTTAGTTCCCAGGCGACAGCGCGGATTTCGGGGTCCGGATCAGCCAAACCCAGTCGCTGGATGGCGGAAAGCGAGACTTCCCCGGAGCGCACCAGGCGGCCTCGGACGTCGGCGTGAGGCGATTTTAGGGCGCGTTCGCGCTCGGCTTCCGACAGGGTGGAGCAGACCAGATCCCAAGCCTTCGTCCGAACCTCTAGCCACGACGAATCGAGCAACATCTGGAGGATGCTGGGCCGCGGTAAGGCGGGACAGCGCAAGGCAGCCAATTGGGGCTCGGGGTAGCGCGCTGCGGCCAGCCGTTGCAGGGCGTGCGGGAACAGATTCGCCGGGAGTGCCGCGGCTGCGGACTGCCGCCACCCCTCATCGTCGCCAACCGCATAGTCCACCTTGGTTAGCAGAGTGGCGCTGGGGTGGATAGGCACCGCCGCTCTGCCTCCCAACGCATCAACAGCGGCGGGGGCCGCGCCTGGCCGGAGGAGCGGTAGCATCGCCAGGACCGAAGAGGGTTGGGATGCTAAGGATTGGGCGTCCGGTATCGGTTCGAGACGGGGGTTGATGGCTCGTCCGCGGCGCCGGTCTCGTGATGCGAAGGCGCGAAGACAAGCCGCCCGGGGTTTGGAAATAAACTGCTCCACGACGACTATGTAGAGGAGCACGGGGAGCATCAGAGTCGTCACTCCCAGCGCCACCAACAAGACGTAGTTGTTGGGTATGAACACCGCCGTCAAAACTGCGCAGAACCCGGCGATGCCGATTGCGCGACTCACCGATACCCATGCGGTGGGGACGAAGGGTGATACCAGTTCGGCCCCCCCACTGACTACGTCAGACCGCGGAACCGGTGCCGCCTCGATTTCCTTCCACGTCGTCTCCCGATGGATGCCGAAAAGAATCCACATAAGTAAAACGAACGCAAAGCATAGACCGGCTATCCCGGGCGACGGCAACGCAGAGCGAAAGTCTGGTTGCGGTAGCAGTTGTTTTGCCACGGCGGCGACGGGGCAGCCGGCGGCGTAGGTGGTGTGGCTCGGCCAATCGACCAGAGTGGCGCCGCACTTGCGGGCGCCCTGGAGATGCGCGAACCATGGGGGCACAAATCCTTGTACGGAGATCTGTTCGAGATGGAATGCTTCCTTGGCCGGGGTGCCGCTGGTGGAATCGGGCTCGTTCTGAACTTTCTTGGTTTCCGGTGCCAGCCGGGCGGCGAGCACCTGCCGATTCGCACCGGTCCGCGCGGCCTGCTTGCCGAATTGATATCCTCCGGCGAGAAACAGCAGCACGAGCAACGGCCCGGCGAAGTCCACGCGGGCGCGCCCGCGACCAACCAGGAACACTACGAGTTGTAAAACCAGTGTCATGCCCGCAAGCACCGGCGTCCACCATGTAAAGAAGAAGATTCGAATGAGGGAGGGCATCGCCTCGATCGGCGTCCCCCAATGCTCCCACCCGTCCCAGGGCAGCATAAAGGCGGATGCGATGATGGTGATCAGCCACCAGAGGAAAACTAAACCGGCCAGGCCCGCCTCCGCGTCCCCATTTCCGCCGTCAAACTTTCCGCTGCCAAAGAGATAGCCGGCACACATGAACAACCCAGCGGTCAGCAGTAAGAATACGGCGAAGAACCAGAGCGCTCCCTGAGACCAGAAAACCACCCCCTCCGCTGATGAGATCGCGCCGCTGACCGGGATGAGTGGAGCCAGGCGGTTGAACATCAGTAGGCCCACGGGCAAGGCGAACCCGCTGAGACCTTCGCGTAGAGCAGGCGATAATCTTAACGTGAGGCCGGGCACGTCAATGCTCCTCCGGCGCGCGTAATCGGGAGAGCAAGATCTCCGCCGCGTCCTGCTTGCCCCATATGATCCGCTGTACGGTAGTCCCGAAGAAATAGTGCAGCGCGCCCAGCACAGTGAGGATGAACCATGGCGACGACCACCACGTCGATTCGGTTCCGGCCAGGCAGGCCGCTTCTTCCGGAGTGGCAACGTCCTCGGGCGCCACAACTGGGGGAGGAGTCCAAGTCACGATCCCCGTGGCCTGGCGTCCCGCCGAGACGTTAATTGCCGCATGGAACTGCCGCACACGGACCAATTGTGTGAAGGATTTATCGCCGGGCAGGAATGTGATGCGCAGGCGGTCCACCTGGCTGTTACGGGCTTCCTGAAATGCGGCCACCAGCGCGTTGGGGTCTGGCGCGGGGTGGTAATTCTCGGGACCGGGCTGTGCCAGGAGTTTGAGATCGCGTCCAATATCGGGCACGTCGCCGAAGCCCACAGTAATTACAGGGATCGAAGCACTTGCCAGAAACTGAGCCACTGGACCTACAGCGGTTTCGAGACCCTCATCGTCGCGGGGATGTACATCATTGATCCCATCGGTCATCACAACCATCAAATATTGACCCGAGGCGTGGTACTGGTGTTTCAGGCCGAGGAGCCGCGCTCCGCCGGCCCGGGCCGCCGTAAACAGTCCGGTATTTGCCGAGTGAAGTGGCTTTGGAATGGTTGCNNATGGTTGCGATATAGCTGGTAAAAGCTTCGCGGCTGGCCAGAAATTGCGCGTTTTCAATGCCCTTGACAACGTCCCTGCTGGCGAATGGAACGACGGCGATATAGTCGGAGCCCTCGAGAAACCGATCGCCGAGGCGCAGAGCGGCCTGGATCATCACGTCAAACTTGGTTCGGCCATCGCGCAGCCGTTCCAGCATGCTACCGCTGACATCGAGCAATACCAGCGTGTAACGCCGCGGAAGCGACCCCACAGTAACGGAGCAGACCGGGAGTCGCCGTGTGCCGTCGTAAATCTGCACCGCATGAGCCTCGTCTTCCCGACTGAAAACCGGGAAAGGAGTTGTGGAACCATCAGGTCTATGCAGGTTGAACGACAGACGGAATACCGGCAGGTCGGAGCCCTGAGTTGCGCGCAGCAACTGGGGCGGTTCGACCAGCGTCAGGACAGAGCCGGCACTGGATTGCGCGCGGCCGGCGGCAACCGTCGCTCCAGCCAGTAACAATGTGGCCACCACACGCAGAGTGAATTGGAAACGGTATTGGCCCATTTGAACAATGTCGTTATGGCGGAGTCGGTAGGGATGTGCGACCGGCACCGGCGGATGCCCGACGAGAAAAGGCAGTAAGGGGCGGCCGTCCCAACCGCAGATGCTCGGGTGGGGCTCGACATAAAAATTCCCGTCGCGCCACACCACGATGCCGTTCAACTGGCTGAGTCCAGGAAGCCGCTCAAAACGATACCCCTTATCGCCGGTGGTCCCGGAACCGAACTGGATCCGCGTCCCGCGAAGCAACCCGAAAACGCGCGGACCTTGAGGCGACACCAGCGTCAGGACGGCGCCTCGCGCTAGCTCCAAGACCCATGCCGAGGCGAAGCCGATCGCCGCCCCCGCCAGCATAAGGCCGATGCAGCGAGTCCAGTGCGGTACGCGATCTCCGATGGAGGCAATCAGCAAAGCACCGATCACGGCACCGGCTAACCCACCGATCCCGGACAAAGTGACGTGTTTGAGGAGGAGCCGGTAACGGACCACACCGACCAGAAGGCCAACCAGCAGCCCCATCACGCCCCAGGTAAGAACGCCGCCCCACGGCGGCGAGGCAGCGAAATGATTGCGCAGCCAGATGGAGGATTGAGCAGCCGCCGCGCCCATCATGCTACCGCAAACTAACCCCACGGACACCCGCGCGAGCGTTGCGCGGCGGCGGGAGTCGCCGTNNCGGCCAGGAAGAGACCAACTAGCGAGGCGTCCGCGCGTTCCAGCATCTGCAGGGCAGCGGCGCCCTTAGCCGTGGCGTAGAAAGGAATCGCCAGCGAGGCAAACCATGCGCAGAGCCCCGCCAGGGAACCGGCCAGGGTAGAGCGGAAGAGGATGCGGCCGCGTGTCACGTACATCACTCCACCTCCCGTTCCGCAACCCGAGTGAAGAAACTGCGGAAGCGGTCCTTGTGTTGCTCATCGAGCCGGCTTGAGAGTAGCAGCAGGCTGGTTCTGGCAATAACGTGATTGTCGAAAACGGGCATAGCGGTGCCGTCGGTGACGAGAAGCACAAAGACCGCGCGGGGATCGCTGCAATCGAAGCCGACTAGGCCGTGCGCGGCCCCGGCCACCTCGCCCAGTCCCCCCGGGACGCGCAATGGAGGCACGGTGGCCAACACCGCGAGATGCGTGGGCCGGCGATAAAACTCGCGCGGCCGCGGCAGCCGGAAGTTGCAGGTCGAGCACCAGGCCATCAGGGTTTCCTCGCGGCTCGAAAGTCCGAGTCCGCAATGCGGACAACCGGGCAGGAATACGCCGCCAAACATCAGAGCCAGCGGCGGCATCGGCTCGCCACACCTTGCGCAGCACAACTGCCACATACGCGAAAGGCAGCTTGGGCAGCATGTGCCGTTTGCTGTGCAACGTGCGGAAAACAGCGCGAGCCAGGAGGCGTAGACGAGCGGCACCGCCGCGAGCGCGGCAACCGACCCGACCGCCGCGGACACCGCGGCCGGCCACCCACCCGCTATTCCCGACGCCGCTACCGACGTTACCGCGGCGACCCCGACCGACACCAGGGAGCGGCTGCCCCGAAAGTGGCTCGAGGCCTCCCCCAACGAGACGGGCGGGGGCGTCAAAAGATTGATCGGTATGGTGCGCTGCGTCATGTCGCTCTTGCTCACCGTTCCTCCTTGCCTAACCCGAATACGTTCGACGGGGAGGAAGTTCTCGACGTCGGCGAGAAAACGGACAGACCCAGATCGCGGAGGGCTTCGTCCATGCGGCGGCGCACTGTCTCAGGTAGGGTGCCGGTGATGGTCCAAAGACCCTCACGGAGCACGCACTCCGTCTCGGCGGGGGGTTGTCCGTCATGATTCTTAGAGGGCGAAAGACGGTGTAATGCCTGGTTGGAAGTTGGACGGTACAGGCCCCCCCGGGGCAGCGCGGCCTGATATTCGCCGTCGACCAGCCAATCCAGTCGCGCCAGAAACTCGCGCAATTCGGGAGCTTGGGAGGGCGCTGACAATTCCTCGCGGGTATAGCCCGAGTAGCAGAAGACAGAAAGACCTCGCAGCCTGGCCCCATCGAGCAAGGGCAGGAGCGGGGCCGCCTGCAGCGTGGGCTCGCCACCGCTCAGCGTAATGCCGTCGAGCGGCATGGCCGTTTCCAGAGCGGATAGCAAGTCTTCGACGCCGAGCGCCACCGCGGGGCGCAGCGGCAAGAACGGGCCGTTGGCGCATCCCGGACAGCGCTTCAGACAACCCTGGAGCCAGACAACGAAGCGGCGGCCGGGACCCGCCGCGCCTTCTACGACGTCCACCTCCGCCACGTTGAGGCGCGGAGCGACATCAGGAAATATGTTCACCGGGATAGGAGATGTCATAGAAACGCTACCCCCGGCCGAAGGCCGGCCGTCAACCCGCGACAAGACAGCGCCCCCAGCAACAAAGGCAGAAGCCCGCGGCAGCGGGGAAAGGCCGGGGCATCAGGGGTCACACGGCCCCCTCGCGGTGTCCCGCCCGCGCCTCGGCGGGCGGCCGCTTGGCATCGCTGGTGAGAGTGACCGGGCGCTGATCGGCCTCGTAGCGGAACGCGGCGAGCACACCCAACGAACGCAGGCGGTCTTCGATCAGTTTGAAATTGGACGGACAGGACGCCGCCACCAGGGGCGACTCAGAGCGGATCATGCCGTCCAACTGGAGCCGGAAATGGAGCAGCCCGTAGGCGAACGTGTCCACCTCGAGCACCAAATCGGCGAGCGGGCCGGACTGGGACAGGCGGGTCACCGCAAAACCCAGATCGGCGGAACAGACGCGCGCTAATGCGGTGGCGATATATTCCCGCTCGGCGGCCATGACCCGGCGCCCGTCCGCGGCACGCTGCATCTCGTCCAGACTGGCTGCCGTTGAGCGGATACGATCCTCAAGACCGCGCGCCGACCCTGCGGAGGCAACCGCCGCCCTTGTCTCCGCAAGAAGATTCGCCACCGAGGCGGAAAAGCCGGCGAACGTATCGCGAGTCCACGGTTCCAGGGTTTCGGCCCCTTGTTCCAGGGTCTCGTGTACGCGCGCGATCTCGGCGAGAACTCCGGCAGCGGCATTGCCCTCGCGGCAGCGTGTCGCGATTTCGTCCAACTCGGCGCGCAGCGCGGCCATCGCATCGCGGCGCCGGGAGATTTCCGGCGGCGTCAGGTGCCCCAGTTTCCCCGGTTCGACCGTAACCCGAGTCTCCCGCACTTGCGCTTCCAACTTCGCCAGCGCCTTGCGCGCCAGTTCGCAGGACGGCCGCAGCGACTCCGTAACCAGGGCCGCCTGCTCCATCCCCGCGACCAGGCTGGAAGCGCCTTCGAGCGCCTGCTCGGCGGCCAGTGCATGTCGGATGGCTTCGCGAACCGCGTTCTCCACCATCGCTTGAGAATATTTACGTCCACTCATCTCTGCCTTCCTTTCGAAACGCTCAAGAAAAAAGCCAGCCCCCGGGCTTGCGAATCCTGCCCAAGCGGGCCCGCAGAAACGGATCGGACGATCGTTCCCGCAAGTACTCGAGGTAAACCTGCGCCAGCTTGTAAGCGTTGGCCGAGCTCTCGACCGTGGCCGTGAGCACTTCGTGATCGCTCGGGTCCAGAGGCAGGTAAGTGAGGATCGCGCGCAGTAAATCGGCCTGTCCGTCCTTGTCGAAACGGGGCAGGTGGCCGGCCGCGAGGCGAACCAGCGTGGCGCGGTGCCGGCGAGAGAGAACCAAGTGAAACCACTTCATCGGGTCAGACGTAAGGCCGGTTACCGCAGCGGCAAAGCGCCGGTAATCGCCGTCATCCAGCGCCGAGACGGCAGCGTGGAACTCCTCAATGCCGGTGTCGCCGGTGAGCGCCGCTGTGGCGCGGAGCAGCCGGTCTGGGTTGCCGTCGGACTCCAGGCGAAGCCAGTATTCGGTGGGCGTAGCACGGCGTCCCGAACGCATCGCGTCCAGCACGCGCAGGGTCAATGCTCGATGGATCTCACCCCGATAGAGCCGGTGTCCTCTGAGTTGCGCCGCAATCGATTCCAAACAGTTGTCAGAAACGCCTGCCGAACCGCATACGACGGCGTAGAAGTCCTCCAAATGGCCCGCCGCCGAAATGGCGTCGAGCGCGGCTAGCTGGTCGCGGTCCGAGGAGAGGCGGATGGCAAGATCCAGCAGCAGGCGCGTGGTAGCGCTCCGCTGGCCAATCCGCGTCGACGCACCCAACGCAGCAATCAGCGCCGCGGCGCCGGAACCGGCGACCGCTTCGAGCAGCGGCGCCTCATCCAACCCTTTCGCACCAGCCCGTGCGTAGTCCACCAGGGAATCCATATCTTGCACCAGCAATCCATATACGTTGCCGGGGCGCAGACTTTCTACCACGGGGCGCACCAAATCGAAATAAGGACGCAGTTGCCGGAGCAGAATGCCAGCCTGGTCCCAATCGAGAGTCGGCGGGCGCATGCAATCCAGGAAATGGCGCAGCACGCTCGCGAACGCCTCCTGTTCGCGAATGAATCTGGTGAGCGGGGCGTCGCCGCTGGGGGGTGGATCGTCCGCGCGGACGAACTGATACCATTCGGGATTCCGTGGCTCGCGACGCTCGCCGGGCAGCAAAACCAGCCGGAATTCGTTGAGCCACTGGTCCGCGCCCCAGAACAGTGTGGAGAAGGAGAGCCGGGCCGCCTCATGCCGGGGCAGAACGCGGAATGTGGCGTCCAGCAGGTCCCATTGCTCTGATTCCGCGATGAAAACCAGCGGAACCCTCAACGTAATCTCGCCCAGAAACGTGGCGGCCAGGTAGAGAGCGAGTTCGTGCCAGCGGGCAGCGTTCTCCGCGGGCGCGTCCGAAACCTGGATGGAGCAGGGCGTAATTTCGCGATCTTCGATTTCGGCCTCGGAGCGCACAAACCGGAATGTGCGCAGCAGGCCGGCCGGGGTCCAGCGGCCATGCAGGAAATCCTCCTCTCGGCAGAGGTAGTGGTGAGCGAAGGAGCCGATCGAATTGGTCTCGTCGCGCGCTTGGCAGGCCGAGCCGAACGCCAGCCACCCATCGGCGGGGCGGAAAAAGCTGTAGCGGAGATTCTCGCTTTCTCCCGGATATCGCTGGAAGAACGAGAACTGGTTCAGCTTCTCCACAAGGTCGCCATGATCGGTCAACTCCGGCGATAAGGCGGCCACCTGATAGCCTTCCCGGCTATTGCGATAGCCGCGGGAGACGCGTCCATAGATGTGCTGATAAAACTCCATCAAAGCCTCAAGAGTCCATTGCCATGCAACAGCCACAGCAACGGGTCGATCGCGCGCACCGGTTGCGGCGGAAAAGGGATGCTTTGGTCGAAGTCGGCTTCCTCGGATTCAACCATCGGCGCGAAACCGAAGGAACTCAGGCCGCAATAACGCACCGAAGCGAACTCCTGCTCGGCCACCAGCATCTGCGGCTTGTTCTGGTGAACCCATTCCCGCAATGCGACGTGAACGTCGTACATCTGGTCGAGGTATTTTTGCAGTCCCTCTTTCGACGATTCCGGGTAGCGGTAGGGCGTCGGGAGCATACGGTGCAAAAGTTCGCGATCGTCCTCGGTGCCGTATTTGAGTTCATCGATCTTGGTGAAGGCGAGAATCAGGTTGAGTTCCCTCAGTTTCAGCGCCTTGCCATTACGCACGGCGACCTGCATCTTCGCTAGGAACTGATTCAATACCTCATTGTCCGGATCGCGCGCGGGCATGAAGAAGATCACGTCCATAGTGGATGGCACATGTCGAAAATTGGGGTTGTCGCTGAGGTTGCCGAACAGGAGTTCGCCGGCAATGTCACTGAAATCCAGAATCAACGAGTCCTCGTTGCCGCCCTCGACGAAATGGACTGGCATTCGGGCGGCTTCATTCTCGGCAGAATTGCGCGGCGGAAGCAGGCCGTCCAGCCACATCCGCTCCGTCGGCAACTTCGGGTCGCGTCTATCGGCCTCCCTTCCCCAATCGCGCACCGCGCAATTGGAAAAACGGAGTCTTAGTGCTTCCGGAAAAACTAGAAAGAGTCTGCTCTTTCCGTTCGGGTAGTCCATGAGACCCGCGAGGCTGATAAGCCACGTGGTCTTACCGGCTTTGGAGAACCCGTTGAGTGCGACCAGACGAACGCGGTTGCCGCTTCGGCTGCTCGCGAGATCGAGATATTTCCTGGGGACAACGTCAGCGTGGACGCTCGGACGCTGCTCGGTGTGACGGCGAACAAAAACAGTGGAGGAGACTCCCGCCTCTTCCCTCTTCTGGAGTTCCCTCCAGCAGTAGAAGACGCCCTTAGTATTGTAGATCGCGTCCGGCACCTCCTCCATGCAGTGCGGGCAAACCCCTTTGAGGACCGCCACGGATGGCATGTATTCCGGGAGACGTGCAATCCCGCCGCGGTCCCTCGCGAGCAAGCCCCCAAAAAATCGGCGCCCGGCACCCGGCGCACCGTCGCGGATTGGCGGCGTGTCGGCAACCTGCTCAGCCCCTAGGAGCGTGTCCAACTCGAACTCGGCAATAGCCGCTTCCGGTCTCAATGACACTCCGTTGAAAACGGGACGCACCGTCACCACTGGGAGGTTCCGCTTGAGCAGCAGGCGGAACCTCCCCTCCGAAATGCCGTCGAGCGCAGGCCACAACATGCTATCGCCCGCAACTTGCGCGCGCACCTCGAATCCCGGAGTGATCCCGTGGTCCGGGTCGGCGGCGAGACGCTTGACCCTGCCCGGATTGCTCAGCAGTTCGTACCCTCCGAAATTGAGGAACGGTAGTCCCTCCCACCCCTCGTCCGCAAACTGTTTGAGGTGTTGGAGCAAGCGGCGCACGGTCCGGGTTTCCACGTGCGCCCGATCATTGGAGTGCGGGTACAACTCCAGCGCCTTCTCCAGCAAAAGTCGGGTCGGGATCCGGGAGACCCCGTCGTGTAACTGGAGCCACTCGATGTCGGTAGGCGCGCGGCCCCCGATGAACTTAAGCACCTGCCCCCACTCACTCTCCTCCGTGGGGAAGTGTTTCTCCCCTGGGCCATCCTTCAGTTCCTGGGCGGTCCGCCATACCGTCAAATTAGTGGCGAGCAGGGCGCAAAGTTCGTCGGAATTCCGTAGTGCGGCCAAAGCGCGCCGCTGCAGCTTGCTCACTTCTGTTGGATATCGATCCCGTATGCGGTTGCTACCCAGGTTGAGGCGCTCCGTGAACCACGCCAACTCCCGCGCCGGAAAGCCGTGATCCCAGATGAATTGTTCCACCTGAATTTTGGTCACCGGCAGCAGGGAGACAAATGACTCACCGGGCATGACACAAGCGTACGGTTCCGCGGGTCCAACGCGCTGCCATAGCCGGACGGCCGGGAAAGCGGTCTTCAGGTCTCGTCGGATTTCAAGTTTTATCTGCATCGTCGGAGCCTCCTCATGGCAGAAAGACAAAGTAGTGTCGGGTTCCGCCCAACTCGAGGAGATAGAGACCGCGACCCTCCAGCGCCGGCGGGACTGGCTCCACCGAACCGGTCTGGTCGATGTAGTGCAACGCCTCGTTGACCAGCGCCACGGCCGTGTCATCCCCGGTGCAACGATATCCGGTATCGAACAATTCCCACTCCCTGCGTCCGGATGTCAGCGCCAGCCAACCCCCCGAAAGACCGCGCAGGCCGCCAAACGCTAGCTGGGAACTGAGCTTGTGACTGGGCTGGTGAAACAGGTGAAGATTGGTCTTCCCGCATTGCGGGCATTGACGTTCTCCTGACTCCAGCGTCTGCCACAGGGCAAAATCCGCATCGTCGAGGAAGCCCGCGGTCCCCGGTTTCATTGGCTCCAGGGTTTGAATCGCCGGCTGTACGCGCGTCGTAAACGTCTGCGGCGCACCGTGCCGGATGCAGGTACCTTCGGCGCGCAACTGATGCGGGATCAGGCCTGCGAGTTGAAGGCGAATGTGCCACGACGTGGCTTCCGCATCTTCCCATCGAATCTGGAACCGGCCCTCGGAGTGGCGGACCAACCCGCTCGTCGGAATCCATCGCACGGGCATTGCGAGGCCCAGTTCGAGCGACAACGACGGTATGGAGTCGGAACGCATCTCGAAGCAGGACTGCAGCAGTTCCTGATTTAGCGACTTGTCGGCGCGGATGAGGGCGCGCTTGCCAGGCGGCGTGAAACGCAGTTGTTCATGATGCTCGACCTCGGAATCGCTCAAATCCCCATCATCGGCCACGTGCTGATCGCTGAGTACGAAAACTCGCTTTCTGCGTCCTGCGTAGAGCCGTTCGTAGGCTCCTCGGGCCGGGCGGAGGAAGGCGCCCTTCGATTCCAGTTCGAAGGAAGCGCGCAGACGGGACAGCCGCGAATGCAACTCCACGGATGTCGCGCCCGGCCGGATGGCTTCCATATGTGTGTGACTGAGAAATCCCAATTGCACGTCCTCGGCCTCGGCATCGATCCCCCGGGTGATGAACGCGAGGATGGACGCCATGCGCGAGACGCCGGTTTCGGGGTCCGGCTTCCACCATACCTCCATCACCTCGCTCGCATCGAGCAGAATCAACAGCAGACGGCGCTGTTCAGTCGCGTCGGCGGGGTCCAAGACGCTGCATTCGTTACAACCGATCTTCAACTGCAAACTGTGGTCCGAAGCCAGGCACACAGTGAAGATGCTATTTTCGTGCTCTACCGGAAGGGTGGGCTCGGGGCCAGCGGCGAGTTGCTCCAATACGGCGCCTTCACGCAGGTGCTGGCGAAGCTGCGCCAGATCAGCCTGCGACATCGCCTGAATGATCTTGCGCCGGGCAGGCGCTAGGCCACGGGCGTCGCGGCCGTTGGCCAGCACATTCGCCAGCAACTGCTCCACTGTTTCCACGTAAACTACGTTCTCGGGGCCTATGGCCGCACCAAGCTCCGGGGAGAGCTTCTCGGCGTTGGGAAGGATCACTTTCAAGCCCCGCCCGTACTCCTTTAGGGCGAATGAGACCTTTTTTGCCAGGTTGTGGACGGGGAGAATCCGTCCGTCATAAGAGACCTCGCCGGTAATCAACGTGCCGTTGAGCGGCGCGACCAGATCTTCGCCATGTACGAGGGCATTGCACTTACGAAGGTAGACGATGGCCAGCATTGCCAGCACGGCCGCCCCGCCGGACTTTCCCTCGGTGATGCGTTGGTCGAAAGCGAAGCGGAGAACCACTTTGGTGAATTCGCGGTCGCCGGCGAATGGGTAGGGATCGACGCGGTAGAACTCCTGGAGGAAAAGATGGATCAGATTGTGGAAGTAGCTGCGAAGTTGTGCATTTTCGCTCAGGTCGGAGACTGGTCCGGAGCCGGCCTGTCGCAGCCAGTCCGGAGTCTGCCAGGCGCGCAAATACAACAGGGCCGCATTCTCCTTGGATGTGACCGGTACCAGCACGTAGTCCCCATCCCGCCAATCCGTATCCTGGGGAGCCAGGAAATCCCGTATCTTCTTCAAATGGCTGGCGTCGAGCCAGGGAAGCCGCGTCGCAGCCTTGTTTACCGTTTCTAGCAGCTCCGGCCCTTGGGATGAGGAGCCATAGGGCAATCGGAGCCCGGCTGAGACCTCTCTGAAAACTGGGTCGTCGTTGAGTAGCTTCGAAGCTCTGGCGGCGCCTTCGCGGGTGGACGTACAGTTGCTGTTGATTCCTTCCACGAGCCCGCGCAGGTGCGTGATCAGCCGCCCTTCGCTGATGTCAGCGAGTTTCGGCATGACTGGACTCCGGAATGAAGCTGCCGATGCGAAGCGCCTTGTGAGACTCGTCGATGTGAAAATAGAGGGTGTCGAGATCTTCGAAGCGGCGATAGCACCCGCCAAATTCCGTCACCTGCTCGAGTTCATGCCCTCGCTCGATGGCAAACTCCCACCCGGGAACAAAGCATGCAGTAACCTGCAAGGTCGAGGCATCTATGCTCAATACGGCTTCATTCTTGCCTGCAAGCATGAGGCGGACCACCGTTTCGCCCTTGTTCAGCGCCGCCCGGACAAAATCCGACACCGGCTCCGCCAAGGAATTCACTGTCTCGGCGGCCACTTGATCCTCCTCATCGATTTCGAGCGCCGTGTCTTCAGAAGCCCCGAATGCGTGCGACAAGAAAGCATCGGCGACGGCGCCGGGAAGAGCCGCCTCAAGAGCATCCATCTGTTCCAGGAGACGCAGGTCCTCGGCCGACAACGGCTCGCCGGCGAGGTCGCGCTCCGCAGTCTTCATGAGTTTCTCGATCCATTCATTCTGTGTCATCGGATTCCTCCCACGCCGGCCAGTCGCGTGCGCTGATGTTCCCAGGCCATAAGCTTACGGGCTAGGGATGCCTTGATTCTGCTGATTTGCACAGACGTGAAACCACCCGGAAACTGGTTGTCCGGCGCATCAGGGTCCTTCATCTTCCACTTCCAGTAACGACGCTCATCGGGTGTAATTTCAGGGTTAATATCGACCGCCTTATCGAGATCGGCAATGCGCAGCTTGGTGTCGAAGTCCACCACGGCGCCACGCTCCCGTCCGCCCGAGTGCTCTTTCGGACGTCGGGCAGCGTCGATAATGCGCCGGCGCACGGTTTGCCACAGGTACCCCCGTAGTGGTGCCAGTAACATATCCGGGACCTCGTGGGTGGCGGCCAGCGTAACCGCGGCTGCCTCCAGGTCCGGATTGAGATGGTAGTCGCGAACTTCATCGAACGCGATGCAAACTACCTGGTCAGCCGCCATTTGATTGCGGAGGCTTCGTGTAGCATAGGCACGGAAGCGGTCGCCCTCGTCGATCTCCAGCTTGCTCAACACTTCGAAGGCCGAGGGGATATCCCGAACGCGCGGCGTCTCCGTGAACTCCGCGAACTTCGCGATGTAACCCCGCAGAAGGGCGTCCGGCGGCAGCGGGTGACCGCGCTTATACCCCGGCACCACCTCGGAGGGATCCGCAACCAGCACCCGCGCACATCTCCCTGCCACCACGGCCGGGACCGCGGCGGGCCCCACACCCCAGGAGGCAACGCGCGCGCCGAAGGCCGCGACCCGCGCCGCGCACACGGCCCTCACAAGGGCGGCCGCCCGGTCGTCATTCCCTAAGCAAAACGCGCCACTCATGTCACCACCTCCAGCACCTGGCGGCCCCCATCCCAACGGACCCCGGCGCGCAGGGCCACGGCGGAGTTGGAAGCGCCCATCTCCAGCCGCAGCAGCCACCACGCAAGAAGAGGCAGCAGCGAGTCGTCAATCGCATTCACCACCGCCCGGCCGCCGAACTCCCGCATCCCAGCCCCGTACTCGGCCACCAGAAAAGACGCGACCGCATCGCTGTCGATAGCCAGCGACACCCGGCGGCGGGAATGCTCCTCGTTGAAGGCGCGCCGCAGGCGAGCGAGGTAGTAACGGGCCGTCTGCAGCAACACATCCTCGCTATCAAGAAAATTGAAAGGAACGATGTTGTTCCCGAGGCGGTTCAGCAGCTCCGGGCGGCCAAGTTCGAAGCGGAAGAAGTTTCGCACAGAGCGGACGAAATGTTCACGCACCCGGTCCGCATCGCCCGATTGTTTGGCCTCCGCCAACTGGGCGGCTTCCTGCGCGCGAGTTCCAAGATTGGACGTGAAGATGACGATCGCCTGCGAGAAAAAGACCGTCTGCCCGCGGCTGTCCGTCAGGCGGCCGTCGGAGAGAAGTTGCAGCAGCAAATCATAAACCCGTTTATGGCACTTTTCGATCTCATCAAAAAGCACGACGGAAAAAGGTCGGCGGATCATGGCGTTCGTGAGCACGCCGCCGGATTCGTGCCCCACGTAACCCGGTGGAGCGCCAATTAAGCCCGACACCGAGAACTCCTGGCCGTATTCGCTCATATCGATACGGTGAAACGCTTCCTCGGACCCGAAGACGAATTTAGCGATCTTCTGCCCCAGCATGGTCTTGCCGGTACCGGAAGGCCCAGCGAGGAACATACAGCCGCGCGGGCCCTGCGAGTTCCCGGAACGAAGGAGCTTGGGCACATTGGTGCGCGCCTTCCAGAGCATCTGAATGGCTTTCTGGATGGCGAAGTCCTGTCCGCGAATTCCTTCGGTTTCGGTGAAGTACTCCAGCGCGTTTTCGAGTTGATGGGTTGTGATCTGGGTATATGGATCGTGCTCCTCGCCAAACTTGAAGTACGCAACCGTCTCTTCCCACTCCCGCAACGTCGTGGTCGCCGCCAACTCGCCGGACGCGCCCGCGCGCGCCCCAGCCAGTTGACGCACCTGGTGAAGCGAGGTTACCGGCATACCGTCAGTCAGGCGAGCCAACTCGCCGGCCGAGTCCCCCTTTAGGAAATCCGCCCAGAACGCCTCTCGCTCTTCGTAGTCAGGCAGCGGAACATTGACGAAGGCCACCCGGTGCGATTGCTGTGCCAGTTCCATTGGTACCTGAGTGTCGGAAAGGTAACACAAGATCAGGCGGTTCCCGGGTGCCATCTGCTCAATCATGTTCTGGAACGCCACTAGTCGTATCCCCTCCTCCTGTGAATAGGAGGTTCGGAGCGGTAGCAGATTGTGCATTTGCTTCAACAGCCAGGTCCGCGGCTGGTTGGGATTCAACATGTCGCTATGAATCCGCGCCAGCACCGTCTCCACGTTGGGCAGAAAGCCCGGTGCGCCGAATTCCTCCTGCGGGGCACAAGCGAAGGCGGAACCATCTCTCAACGAAAGGTCGGCCACCTTCTGGTAGACGTCATACCTGCGGATCGTCCCGCAGGTCGGGCACAACAAGTGCGCAAGCAACTCGTCGAAACCTACGACGACATTACGGTTGCCGACTGGCAACACGTAGCGATCCCTGATATTCTGCGTCAGGATGACAACCTGATGCGTTTTCAATCCGTGCAGTAGCGCCGACTGCCAGGGGAAAAACCGGCACTGCCCCGAAACTCCTGCGACAGCCATTCGACTCCTCCGCCGATCAAGTAACCCACAGCGCAATTACGGTGGTAGCGCCCCTAATTTTCGGCCAATTACATTAAGTTTCCTTAATCATTCGCCCGTAACTCCATAATGAGCAAACAACCATTGAGGATACTCTACAGGCCGACAGGATCACACCTTATATGTGTCGGCGGGACTCTGCGTGATGCCCCCTGGCCGAAGACAAAATCGGGCCGACCGCCACTGATCGCATCGAGCGCAACCACGCCTTCGGCCGCACACTCGAATTTCGAATGTTCCGCAGTTCGGTTCTTAGATAATGAGAGTGCCCAACAGCTCCTCCGAGCCTCCCGCTGGGCGACCGCGATAATCGCTTGACGCCGGTAGACCTGCGGTCCGGCCGTTGGTGGCGTGCGAAAGCGTCGCCACGAGGCCGTGACATCCAATCACCAACTGGTTACGCCCGGTAACAGGCGTTCGCTTGACGGCGTGGACCGAGCATTTGCGGCCGTGAAGGGATTCTGGATGGGGAATGTTCGACCGGCAGAATTGGGAGGTCCCCTTAACCTACATGGGCAAGCCAGCCGAACAAAAAACTCTTAGCCCGACCAAAACCGCCCGATGAGGTGCGCCTCGTTGGTCCGTTTTTTCAAGCGAACTGGCCCAACCCGCGAAGAGGGAGCGATTGACCGCCGGCGCGGGCGGCGCCCAGGAGGCGCCACCCAACGGCCCGGGAACCAACTCACGGAGCACGTTTCAGCCACGACTTCCGCGCTGCCCCAATTAAGACCAGTGCGCCCCCCAAAAGCGCCAGACCGGCCGGCTCCGGCGCATCGACAACCGGTGCCGCCATTCCGATCGGCGGCCCTCCTGCGGCGGGCGACCGGTCGAGTTCTCCCGGAAACGTCTGGACAACCGGCCCGTCGACCCCGAGATCGACGGTCAGGAAGGGATTCAGCATGCCGCCTTGGGTGCTCGGGATCGGCGTAAACGACCCGTCCAGAATGGAGAAGACGAAACCGTCCGACACTCCATCGGGATCGGAATTGGTGCTCAGCAGAAGGTTGAAGCTGAGCCAGTCGCCGGGATTGAACGACTGCGCGAAGATGGATTGCGGGGCGGCGTCGGTCAGTACCCCTTCCGAGGTGAGGTCGCCGAAAGCGCTACCGAAGAGCAGAGGCGAGCCGGACGGACCGCCACTCAACCCGAACTGAAAGTCGCTGAGGATCGCGAGGTTGTTGGCGTTGCCGGTGCCTTGGCCGCCGGCGTATTCGAACGCCAAGTAGAACGGCGCCGCCGGGTGCCCGACGAGCGGGTTGGTGCCCATACGGATGTTATAGGTGACCTGATCGGCCGCGGCAATCGACGCGGACAGCAGGAAGAGGGTGGTGAAGACGGGTTTTCTCATGGTCATTTCTCCTTCTAGGTGCAGATCGGGCTACTGGTTCGGGTTGCCGCTGAATACTCGGGCCGTGAAATTGAAGGAACTCGCCACCGCCTGTCCGGGATACATGGTCACGGTGACGCTGGCGGCTGCGTTCGGCGCCAGGGAACCGCTGGTGACGGTCACCCACGCGCTTCCATTGGTCGAGGCGCAGTGCGTCAGGTTGGCGGGATAGGGTCCGCACGTGGACGGTTGAGCGCGCCCAGGGAGCGAACAGCTGCGAGGTACACCGTCCATGATCAGGTCCACCGGGCCGGCGATGGATTGAGAGGAATTGTTGCGGACCGTCACGGTCTGGGTATGGTAGTTGCCCAGGTACCCACCACCGAGTACAGAACAGTCGTCGAGCGCGCCGCCCGAGGTGTGACTCCAGAGACGCGCGCCGTTTTCATCGCATTTCTCGATCAGGAAATTCGTGTGGGCGGCGCCGGCGTAGCCGACAGCATAGATCGCGCCGCCGAAGGCCGTGACGCCGAGGAAGTTGCCGTTTTGAACATCCGTAAGACGGGCCTTCCATTGGCGCACCAGGTCGGCACTATACTTGCTTAACACCGGGTGAACCTGGCCGTCTTCGAATTTGCTGAAGCCGGCCACGTAGACAAAGTTGTTGAGACTGGTGATGGCGTTGGCTTCACTGGCGCCGGTGCAACTAAGTCCGGTGAAACTAATCCCGGGTTCGGCGACTTGCTGCTGCAAGGATTCCGGCAACATCGAAGCGGCTGACGGTGACACTTGGGTTGCCAAACCCGCATGTTTCCGATGCACCCGCAACATACAGGAACGCGCCCAGGCTCAGAATGGCACGTTCGCTCTCGTAGCCACGATAGGGAAAGACGTTATAACTGTGGCAGTCCACGAGGCGCCCGTGGTGGGAGCGAAGCGGGACACCCTGCCCTTAGGCTCGGTATCGCCAACGCCGTCGCTGGCGCCGCAAACGGGCGGCATTGCGGTGCCAGCGGCGTAGATCAGCGAGCCCAACATCGTCAGCCCCAAATGCGAAACGCCCTGAAGCCGGGCACTCCACGCGGTGCCGGCCGAGGTAATCGGGACGCGCACCAGTTCGCCTCCGGAGCCCCCGAGATAGACCGCTCCATCCGCCGCCACGACCTGCGCTGCGCGGGCGGATTGGTCATTGGGACCACCGATAAACTGCGAAGTTTTCAGCGGCAGGGGGGATTGAGCCGTTGCCGCAGAAACGGCGACGGCGAAGATCACGAACAAACGTACTTTCATTCAAGTCTCCTTGCGCCGTCCTGGGGCGCGCGCCTTGCAACTAGTGGAAGAACGAACCGTGCTGGGCGAATTTTCGACCTAATAACCGCTTTCGTGGAAAACACCGCATGGGCAGCCGTATGTTGTGCATGAGCGAAGCGCGAGAGGGAGGGGCGCGGGGTGGCGTTACCTTGCACTTTCCGCGCCTGCCGGTTTCGATGGTGCTTCGATATTCAGCGTCCGATGTGCGACGGATCGCGGCCGCACGGCGGTGCGCCGAGGTGGCGCACCGTGGCATGCGGCGCAAAGTATCCGGGTTGCCGTACATCATTCATCCGCTGGGCGTTGCTGTGCTTCTGGCCGCCGCCGGTTATGGGATCGATCTTGTAATCGCGGGCCTGCTGCACGATGCTGTGGAGGATGGGGCGGTCGAACCGCGAGATCTGGAACGCCAATTTGGTGAGACCGTGGCGCGACTGGTCGTGTCGGTCACCAACACCCCGTGTGGGGGAACATGGCGCGAGCGCAAAACGCGGATGTTCGAGCATATTGGTGGGGCATCGCGCGAGAGCTTGACGCTCAAGTGCGCCGATGCGCTGGACAACGTGCGGTCGATCCGCACAGATCTGGAGACGTACCGGGATTCTGTTTGGCTACGTTTACGATCTAAGGATGACTTGGAGTGGTACTTTCGCGGGTTGGGGGAGATCTTCGCCGCTGGTCTGGCGGAGACTCCGGACATGTTCCTTGCCGCGGCCTTCGCGGCCGAGGTTCGGGGGGTATTTCGCTGACCGTGCGGAGACGGGAATTGGGTGTTGGCATGGTCATTTTCCTGTTGCTAGCGAGGTTAAATCGAGGCTGCTTCTTACGATGCCCCACTTCGATGCAAGCCGATCCAAGGGAAGTTCCTGAGATCTGAAAGGTATTGGTCGGACGGTTTCACTTTAAGAAGATGGGCAAACAGCAGAGCGAGAATTGCAAGGGTGGCAAGCGGCAGAAGAATCGCCGCAGTACTGGCGTTCCCCTCGATCCCAAACAGTGCAATCTTAGCGTTGGCGACTGCCCCGCGCCGTTTGTCCTCGATCTCGTTTATCAATTCGCCTATCGGGACTTTGGAAAACTCCGCCAAGTTACGCACAACCCCTGGCGTTGGAGCTGGTTTCTTAGATTTCAAATTACTCTGCTCGCACCATTTTGACAGACTCGCTCCATTTATGATCTCTTCCTTACCGGAAATATTCACTGGCACGGACACCAGCCCTTGGTGGCCTCCTCGTCTCAGTCGGACCGTCGCAGTGCACTCTCTTGTGACCTGTCCGCCTCCGTAAAACCGTCGCGCCCGGCGAGAGGCGCTCAAGACTCGCATCGCTGTTAGGGTAACCCGAACAACCTTCTTGCCGTCGTGAATTCGATGCAGGCGGCCCACGTATTGCTGCAGCGTGCCGCGCCACGAAATCGGCATCGTCAGGAACAGCGTGTCGAGCCGTGAGTCGTCAAAGCCTTCGCCAATGTAGCTTCCGGTGGCGAGGATCACCCTTGGAATTCCATCGGGAATGGATGCGAGTTTTTCGGCGGCTGCCTGACGCTGCTTCTTGCCCATGCCGCCCTTCAATGTGATCACGTGCTCAATGCCCGACAGGCCCACAAGCAAGCGCTCCAGATGCTCCTTGCGGCTGGTGAGCACCAGTGGCGTCCGGCCCGCGCCGACAACTTCGAGAATATCGGTAACGATCTGATGATTGCGCTCTACGTCGTTCACGAGCGCCGCGTAAGCGTCGTGAATTGTGAATTCTGTCGAATCTGCCGGCGCATGGAAAGCGGTAAATCTCGGCATCGCCAAGTGCCGGAGAGGTGAACGCTTGGCAGCATCGCGCGCGCTGAGATTGAACCGAATCGGGCCGCACTGCATGAATATGATCGGATGGTGACCGTCTTTGCGGGTAGGCGTCGCAGTCAAGCCAAGCACGTATTTGGCTTTGACCTGTTTCATGATTTGCTCAAAGCTGAAGGCCGAAACGTGGTGGCATTCATCAACAATGACATGCCCATATTCGGCGACAAAATCCTTCACCACGCCTTTCCGCTGCAAGCTCTGAAGCAGGGCTACGTCGATGCATCCGCTGCGGGATACTTTGCCGCCAGCGATCTGCCCGATTGCCTTTGTAGGAAGATCCAAGAACACGGCCAAGCGCTCGCGCCATTGATCCAGCAATTGCCGGCGGTGTACCAGAACGAGGGTGCTGACACCACGTTCAGCGATCAGTTTCGATGCCACGACCGTCTTGCCAAAGGCAGTTGGGGCGCAAAGGACGCCCTCGTCGTGACGTAGCGCTTGGCGGACGGCGTCAGCCTGTTCGTCGCGCAGAACGCCTTGAAACTTCACGTCAATCGGCTTGCCGGCACAGCGCTCGTCCCGAACGGATACCCGAACTCCGTACTCTTTCAGAAGACCGCTGACATCCTGGAGGCAGCCGCGTGGTAGCGCAACGTGCTGCGTAAACTCCTCGGCGCAGGAAATGATTCTCGGCTTATCCCAGGTGGAGAGCCGCATGGCCTGCGTTTTGTAGAAATCCGGATTCTGGAAAGCGGCGAGGCGGATGATTCGGTTGAGCATCGCTTCGGGCAGTCCGTCTTTCGGGACAAAATCGAGATTGCTTCGGACTATCTCAACCAACTTCGGGAACGGCCCTTGAATCGGTGTCTCCGTTCTCTTTTTCGATGGCGGCAGAGTCCAGGGCTCCTCCTCGGAATACGCGTCTGAGACCGATGCCCGCACGCCCAGCACTTGACCGCGACGAGTGGCGTCGTTGACGATCCAGTCGACTTGGTCGGCCGGGACACGGCGGACCGATGCCAGCAGTTGCCACTGATCCGGATATGGGCAGAGGCTGTCATCCACAAACACGCTCTTGTCCTCCTGTCGCGGCATCCACTGAAGCGGCAGCGCGAT
>PLZX01000040.1 GCA_003152325.1 Bryobacterales bacterium
AAGACAAAGGGCTTTATTTTACCGGGCGCGTGGGGCCAAGCCGCGGACGTTCAGGATGGCCGGATAGCGATAATACGAACTAACGCTGCCCCGGCGCGGAGAGTCCCGCGAATGCTTGGGGACGGCGCCCATTTTGCGAGATCGCGACTACGGGGCCAACCGGAAGCTCGATTGGCGCTAAAAGAAACCAGTATGTCAGCGAAGCTCGTGATTACCGCCCTGCTGTTTATCTGCCTGACTGCATCTGCGCAATCCCGCCCCGATCACGAATCGGTGTCACACCAGCGATAATGTTGGGATGGACGCTCTTCGAGAGCAGTTGGCTGCGAGAATCCTAGACGCCATCAGGTCGGGCGGCGACCTCTACGTGCTTGATCAGGTCATCGAGGGTCCCGATCGCTTGGAACGCGCACGCAAGGTGCTGATCGAAAAGCGTGACGCCTGCTCAGACCCCGATGAAGCGGCTTTCCTGACCAGCATCATCCGAGCGCTGGAAAAATGACGACGAGGGTGACGGCCCCCCAAAGGCCGTGTGAGAAATTCAGTTCGGGACGAAAGACGGGTTTATCGTAGACTGGCCTCAAAACGCCGTCCCCGCAACAATCGGTCCCGATATGTCCCCGTCTCGTCAACTGGACGGGAAAAGCCCATCGCGCAGATGTGGATCCACCGTTCCTCATGGATGGCTTCCGATAACCCCGATATCAAGGCGTCGCGGTCGCCGGCGCCGTCAGCCTGATACTCTAATCGGGAATGGCGATGACAGACCTTCAACGCCCCACGCCGAACTGCGCGCCGCGGTGATCCTGGCTGGCAAAGAAATCTGCAAGCTGAACTTTGGGCGGGCCGATAGGCAGCGGGCCCTGTGCTGGCGGGTGTGATAGGCTGAGGGCGCGCGATGCCGGAGCCGGCCGCGATCGGAGTCCGGACCGGGCAGGCGGAGCGCCTGGAACGGGACGCGCGGGCGGAGTCTCGACGATGTCCGGGCGGCCGAAAGGGAGGTACCAAATGGACGAGAAATTGGGCAGGCGCGAATTCCTGGGAGCGGTAGGCGCACTCGCGCCGGTGGTGCAGGGCGTGCTTTCGGCGCAGAGCGCGGCGGCCGCGGAGACGCCAGCGAAGACGACGCCGTACAAGAAGGTGGCGATCGAGCCGTTCGACTACAGCGGCGTGAGCCTGCGCCCGAGTTTCTGGCAGCGGCAGGCGACGGCGGGCCGGGATTTCTACCTCGGGGTATCGAACGACGACATCCTGCACGGGTATCGCGTGGCGGCCGGAACGGCCGATGCTCCGGGGCGCGCGCTGGGGGGCTGGTGCAGTCCGAACTCGAACACGGTATTCGGACAGTGGCTGCAGTCGATGGCGCGCATGCAGCGGGCGTACGGCGACAAGGACCTGCTGGAGAAGGCCAATACGCTGGTGAGCGAGTACGCCAAGTGCTGGCCGGGAATGTCGCGAGGCGCGGCGCGCGGCAACGGACGCGCGGCGGCAGGAGGCGCAACGGGCGGGCTGGGCCACTATGCCTACGAGAAGCTGGTGGGCGGCCTGACGGACATGCACTCCTATGCCGGGCATCCCGAAGCGATGGCGCTATGCGACAAGATCACCGAGGCGGCGGTGGCGAACTTCAATCGTGACCGCGTGCCGGCCAACCGGCAGCCGTGGGAGTTGCACTCGGGCCGTCCCGGCGAATGGTACACGATGGGGGAGAACCTGTATCGGGCGTACCAGCTCACGGGCAATTCGATGTACAAGGAGTTTGCGGACGTCTGGCTGTATCCAGCCTATTGGGACAAGTTCGCCGCGACCGCCGACCCCAAGGACGCCGAGGGGGTACATGCGTACAGCCACTGCAACAGCTTCGCCAGCGCGGCGCTGGCGTACGACGTGACGGGCGACGCGAAGTATCTGACGATCCTGAAGAATTTTTACGACTGGATGCAGCGGCGCCAGACTTATGCGACCGGCGGCTACGGTCCGGACGAGCGCTTTATTTACAGCGACGGCGCGCTGGGCGATTCGCTGGAGATTTACTCGGCCAGCTTCGAGTGCCCGTGCGACTCGTGGGCGGCGTTCAAAGTGTCGAAGTACCTCATGATGTACACGGGCGAGGCGCGCTACGGCGACTGGATCGAGCGGCTTCTGTACAACGGGATCGGCGCGGCGCTGCAGATCAAAGACCGCGGCACGCACATGTACTACATGGATTATCACCTGGGTTCAAGCCTGAAATACTACTCGCGCAACGCGTACACGTGCTGCTCGGGAACGTATTTCCAGAACATTACGGAATACTCGAACCTGATCTATTTCCGCGACCCGAAGTCGCTGTTCGTCAACCTGTATCTGCCGTCGGAGTTGCAGTGGAACGGACCGTCGGGCGCGGTCAAGGTGGTGCAGACGACGGGGTATCCCGAAGCCGACAGCAGCACGCTGAGCCTGACGATGGACCGGCCGGCGACGTTCGCGTTGAAGCTGCGGGTGCCGGGTTGGTCGAAGGGCATGAGCGTCAAGGTCAACGGAGAGGCGGAGACGGCGGAGATTCGCCCGGGCCAGTGGGCGACGATCCAGCGCGAATGGAAATCGGGCGACACGGTGGGGATCACGATCCCGCTGCACTTCCGGCGCGTGCCGATCGATGAGCAGCATCCGAATCGGATTGCGATCATGCGCGGGCCGGTGGTGTACGTACAGGAGGATCCGCACAAGTGGCTGTCAGACATTCCGGCGAACGACGACGACCTGGACAAGCTGATGAAGCCGCTGGCGAACAACGCGTCGATCTTCCAGATCGACAACGAGCCGGTGGTGCAGCAGCGGAACGCGTTCCGGCCGTTTTACACGTTCGCGGAGTTGGAGCGGTACCGGATATATTTCGACTCGCGGCTGCGGCGGGTGCTGTGGTAGAAGACTGAGGCGGGCGCTGGAGTTCGCGGTTCGACGGTGTACGGCAATAGCCGGCCCACCGGCGAGGCCTCGAAGCTACCGATATGGCCGCACATCGTTCCCTTCCCGGTCGCGAGCAGCCGCCTGCTCAGCAGCAAACGACGGTTTTCGCACGCTTCCTTCCGTTCCATACATTTTGCAACATTTTGCAATCCCAAACCGGCCGCCAAAGAAGACTTCCGGACGCTCCAGTGATTCAGGACTCGGCCGCGCTCTGATCGGCTAAACTAGACTGAATCCCGTATGCTCTCTACCGGCGACAAGCTCGGCCCTTACCAAATCGTCTCGTCCCTCGGTGTGGGCGGGATGGGTGAGGTGTATCGAGGGCGCGACACCAAACTGAATCGCGATGTCGCCATCAAGGTGCTGCCCGCCGCCTTCGCGAACGACGCGCAGTACATGGCGCGCTTCGAGCGCGAAGCGCAGCTGCCGGCGCTGAATCACCCGAATATCGCCACCGTTTACGGCATCGAGCAGGGCGCGCTGGTGATGGAACTGGTGGAGGGCGAGGACCTGCACGGTCCGATGGGGCTGGAAGAGGCGATGGCGATTGCCCGGCAGATCGCGCTGGGGTTGGAAGCGGCGCACGAGCGGGGCATCGTGCATCGCGATCTGAAACCCGCCAACATCAAAGTCACGCCCGCGGGGGTAGTTAAGATTCTCGATTTCGGCCTGGCGAAGACCGCGGGCGAAGTGCCGGCGGGCGCGGCGGGCAGCGCGACCATGTCGCCCACGCTCTCGCTGGAGATGACGCAGGCGGGGATGATTCTCGGGACCGCGGCTTACATGAGTCCGGAACAGGCGCGCGGCAAACCGGTCGACAAGCGGGCCGACATCTGGTCGTTCGGCGTGGTGCTCTACGAGATGCTGACCGGCAAGCGGCTGTTCGAGGGCGAGGATCTCACGGAAATGCTGGCGTCAGTGGTAAAGGACAGGCCGGATCTGAGCGCGGCGCNNGCGGCGGCGCGAATGGGTGTGGCCGGCGGCGGCCGGATTGTTTGCGGTTCTGGCGGACGCGGTGTCTTTCGTGCATTTCCGCGAGTTGCCTCCCGAACCGGAGGTGACGCGTTTCACCGTGCCCGCGCCGGAAAAGACCGCTTTCAACGGCACCCCTCCCGCCATTTCGCCCGACGGCCGCACTCTGGCCTTCGCCGACAGCAGCCCCGATGGCCGCACGCAGATCTGTCTCAAGCCAATGAATTCGCTGGAAGCCCGCATGCTGCCCGGAACCGATGGAGTGGGCGCGCCGATCTTCTGGTCGCCGGACGGACGCTCGCTGGCTTACTCCGGCTCGCGGCTGCCTGGGCTGATGAGGATTGAGGTGGCCGGCGGTCCGCCGCAATCGCTGGCGTGCCCCCAAGTTGCCTTTACCAGCGCTCCATTGGGAGATTGGAGTCCGGAGGGGATCATCGTCTTCCACGTGGGTGAAGGCTTGATGCAAATGCCGGCAGGCGGCGGTACGTGCTCCCTGGTTACCGGACTCGACCCCAAGCGCGGGGAGTTGCGCCACAACTCGCCGTCCTTCCTGCCGGGCGGGAGGCACTTTCTCTACCATCGCACCGGTAAAGAAGAACAGGACAGCGGCTTATACGTCGGGTCGCTCGATTCCAAACCGGGGGGCAAAGCACCACGCCGATCCTCAAGGACGCTTCCGCAGCCAGGTATGTGGCCGCGCCGGGCTCGTCCCGCGGCTACGTGATGTTCGTGCGCGGAAATGTTCTGATGGCCCAGCGGTTCGACCCCGCCAGCTTGACTCTAGCCGGCGAAGCAGTGCCGATCGCCGAAAACTTGAGCGCCGGCGCCAACGGGGATAACGGCATGTTTACGGCCTCGGCCAACGGCACGCTGGTCTACCGCACCGGAGAGGTGGGCGGAAACCGCCAGATCACCTGGTACGACCGCGGCGGAAAATCTCTGGGGCCGGCGGCAGGGCCGGCCAACTATCTCTCGCTTTCCCTCTCGCCTGACGGAAAGCGGGTGGCGACCAATCGCGTCGACCAAAATAACTACGACATCTGGGTTCACGATCTGGCGCACGACACCACCAACCGCTTCACCTTCGATCCGGCTCCCGACTACAGTCCCGTATGGTCTCCGGACGGCCGGCTTGTGTGGAGCTCGCAGCGCGGCGGCAGTTACATCCTGTGTCAGAAGGCCAGCGATTTCTCGGGAGAGGAGACGGCGCTGCCGCAGCCGAAGTCTCCGTCGCCGATATATGCCGAAGACGGGTCGCGGGACGGACGATTTCTGCTGTACACTGCCGCCAGTGGCAGCGCGGATTCGGATCTGTGGGTGCTGCCGCTTCAAGGAGACCCGAAGCCGGTTCTGTTTCTGGGGACCCGGTTCAATGAAAGCCAGGGCCGGTTTTCGCCGGACAGCCGGTACATCGCTTACGTGTCGAACGAGTCCGGAACGGGCGAAGTATACGTTCGCTCAATTTCAGCGGAGGGAAAAGCGGGCGGCCAGCAGATGGTCTCGCAAGGAGAAGGCCACCAGCCGCTGTGGCGGCGGGACGGCAAGGAGCTGTTCTATCTCTCCCCGGGCTCGAAGGTGATGGCCGTGCCGGTGTCCACAGCCCCCACCTTTCAGCGCGCCGGCGCCCCGGTAGCGCTGTTCACCGCTCCCATGTCCGACCGCGGCGGACTGTTCCACCTCTGGGACGTGACGCCGGACGGCCAGAAGTTCCTGATGGTCACGGTGATGACGGAAGTGGCGTCGGAACCGATCACGGTGGTCTTGAATTGGACCGGGCTGCTCAGAAAGTAGCTGGCCGTCGCGTGTGCGGATAAGCGAGTCGTGATCACGGGCTTCCGTAAAAGGCCGTAAGGTTCCGTTCAAACGTTAGACCTCTATCGAAAGTGACGCGGCGGCCAGCGTCGCTCACACCCCAGGAGTCTCGCACCGCGTCACTTCCGATAGAGATCTAACGTTTCACGGCCCCGATCTTGCAAGCACGCGAACGTTCTGGGCTGGAGATGCAGATGCGGCCAACCCGGCCCCCTCGGAAGATCTCCAAGAGGGCCAAAGGCTCAAGTCTCCGCATATTGGTCAGTTTCCCCGGATGCTTGCCGAGAACAGATAAAAGGTCCGTTAACCCTTAAACACGGGCGTACAATGGATGATGGCCAGTAGCCAGAGCGAGAATCCATATGTTGAAGATCTCGATGAACTGCCAGTCTGGCTTCAAATCCGAAGGAGGCATTGCAATGCTCGCGCCAAGCTATCGAAAAGTATGGCATCTCCTGTACTTGGCCCCAGTGGTGGCGTTGATTATCGCGCTGACCGGGTGCCAGCAACCTGCACCTCAAGCGCCGGACACGAGAGCGGCGGATGAGACTGCGATACGGGCCGCTAACGACGATCAGGTAAAGGCAAACTCGGCCTATGATGCGGCGAAGGCAGTGAGTTTCTACACCGACGACGTCGTCGGCATGGCTCCGGATGCACCTGTAATCCAGGGAAAAGAGAACATGCAGAAGTACCTTGAAGCCATGATGAAGGAGAAACCGGAATTCTCCTTTAACACGGCCAAGGTCGAGGTTGCCCGCTCGGGTGATATCGCCTATGACTGGGGCACCGGTAAAATGACGGTCAAAGGCAAAAAAGGCAAGGTCACCACGACAACCTTCAAGTCCGCCAGTGTATGGAAGAAGCAGGCGGACGGAACTTGGAAGATGGTGGTTGATACGTGGAGCCCTGATCCTCCTGAGAAGAAGCAGTAGGGCGGAGGAGACAGAGACCTCGGGTAGCAGGGGGGCACTCTATCCGCCGATCGCGGATGATAGGTGGGCATCCCGGAGAATGGACCGGACCGGCCCGGCCCGCGGTTGGCGGCCCAATGGGAGGAAAGCCGGTTTTCTTGCCCTTATCGGAAAATACATGCACACAAGGGCCACCTCACATCGCTTCGGAACCACAACGCTGTTCCCATTGGAGTTGTTTCCGAAGTGGCGCGTGATCCGCTCACGTTGGCCGAGAGCGGTTCGACTTAGCCGCATTCCCGTTGCACCGCCTTTTCCACTGAAGAACCAGATCCTATCGTCCCGGCAGGGTCACGCCGACTTCGGGCAGTTCGAACGAGTCCACGACGAGGATCGCGACCCTCCGTTTCGCCGGCGCTAGCTGGAGGCCGAGATTGTCTTTGAGGAACTGCTCGATGCGTTCGTCATCCGGAGGCTGTTCGAATCTGTAATATCCCCGCAGGCCGGTCTCATCTACCACGAATTGCTTGAGCCGCCATTCCAGGCCGCCCACAAAGGTAAACATCGTGGGTCCCAGCGATTTGAGTTCGGTCATCTTCGGGTTGGGTGCCGTGAGGATGAGAGCATTAACCTCCCTTTTGTCCCAGTGGAACTTTAGCTTGAATGCACGCTGGAGCGCTTTGCGCAGGAGTAGCGGCTCATCATTGCCGCCCTGGGGGAGCGAGACGCAGAAATCGTAGCGTGTGTCCAGCAGATCGGACGAGCTTTCCAGCCGCGTGGCATAAGTCGAGAAAGCGTATGTCAGAATCGTCCGCAGCGTGAGGCCCTCACCCTGCGCGTAACCAGGGTTTAAGTTCAAGTTCCCGCCCTTTTTGGTTGCCGGGCGCAGAATGACCGCGAAGAGCGGCTCGGTGGTGTTCTCCTCCAAAATCCGGAGACCGCGCCGGAGAGGACTAGGATTCAGCGGTCGGCCCGCCATGAAGTTCTCCAACACTGACCTGCCCTTGATAATCTCTAC
>PLZX01000182.1 GCA_003152325.1 Bryobacterales bacterium
CGCGCGCAACATCGAGGAAGGCGGCTCGCTGAGCATCGTGGCCACCGCCCTGATCGATACCGGCAGCCGCATGGACGACGTGATTTTCGAAGAGTTCACAGGCACCGGCAACATGGAAATCCACCTGGAGCGCAAGCTGGTGGACAAGCGCGTCTTCCCGGCCATCGACATCAACAAGAGCGGCACGCGCAAGGAAGAGCTGTTGCTTCCCAAGGAAGAGCTCAATCGCGTGTGGATCCTGCGCAAGGTGTTGAATCCGCTTTCGCCGGTGGAAACCATGGAGCTGCTGCTCGACAAGCTCAGCAAGACTCGCAGCAATGCGGAGTTCTTGAACTCGATGAGCGGGTAGGGCGTCAATCCGCCTTTATCAGCCACGGACGACGGTGCGCCATTCATCTAATGATCGTATACTATATAGTATATGGCCCAGCTTACTATCTACCTTCCCGATACCATTGAATCCAAGGCCCGCAAGGCCGCAAAAGCGAAAGGGAAGTCTGTCAGTAAGTGGGTCGCCGAGGAGATCCTGCGCTCTCTCGACGACGCATGGTCGTCAGATGTACTGGACGCAGCCGGAGCCATCCCCGATTTTCCCAGCCTGAAGCAGATTCGCGCAGGCTCCGGAGCCGACGTTCATCGGGAGCCGCTTGGGTGACCTTGCTCGACACGAATACCCTGATCCACTACCTCAAGGGGCTCCAGCCAGTTGTCTCTCGCCTGGAGGCTTCATCTCCGCGCGAGCTGGCAATCCCGAGCGTGGTCGCATACGAAATCCTCTTTGGCACAATGAACGGGAGCTCCTCAAGCCGCCGCCCCGTCGTCGCAAAACTATTGGCCGGACTTCGCCAAGTCCCTTTCGATTCCGACGCGGCGCAGGAGTCCGCGCGCGTCCGTTTCGAACTGGAATCGCGCGGACTGGTGATAGGACCCCTGGACCTGCTAATCGCCGGGACCGCTCTCAGCCGCGCAGCAACCTTGGTAACCAACAATACCCGTGAGTTCTCCCGCGTCCGCGGTCTTCGGCTGGCCGACTGGAGCAAGTGACCACCACTCCTTATTTGTCCGGGAACAACTGCTTGAGGAATTCCTTATCCCCCAGGATGGTGCGGAGCCCCTGCCCACCGCGGCCGCCAACCGGCGCGGCTGCTCCCGCGACCGGCGGCTCGAACTGGCTGCGTACGCCTGGGTCCAGTGCAATCGCCTTGCGGAAATCGGCCAGCGCCGCGGGCTTGTCTGCCAGGTTGTAATCCATGACGCCGAGGGAAATCCAGGCGTTGGCCGATGGCATGTAGCGCGCGTATTTTGCCGCCGCGTCGCGTGCCTCGCTCGTTTTGCCGGCGCTCCGCAGCGGCCCGATGCGCGCTTGCCACAGGTAACCCAAGTTCATGTCCAGTAGGCGCCGCAATTCCGGGATCGGCTGCGGATTGTCGTCCACATTGAGATACAGGTAGCGGTCGTTGTTGATATTCCGCCCGCCGCCTTTGCGCACCACAATCATCGACGCCGATTGCTTGCCGCGTGAGTCGCCGCCGGCATCGTCGCCCGCCTTGAGAGCCGCGAAGAGTTTCTCCGCCAACTCGCCGTCGGTGGCTTCAAACGCGCGGCCCATGGCCTCCGGCACCTGCGGCCCTACCAGGATGTTGCCCTGCGCGGACCACGTCTTGCCCTGCCGGTCGCCGGCCCACGTAGGCGCGTTCGGACCGGTGTAAGTAGCGATGCCGCCGTTGCGGTCGATGATCGCCACCTGCCGCCCTTCCTTGTCCGGGAATGTATCTTCGGCCAGCAGCTTATCGAGCACCTGTTTGGCCGTGAGACCCTGCCGCAGTAATTCCAGGCCTCGCGGTCCGTAGCCCACGTTGACGTTGGCCTGTGTAGCGACGCAGCCCACTCCGGCTTCCGCCCACGGCACTACCGCGCCCACCGAAAAGTAGCGCGACGCCACCGCCACGCCACAGTCGCCATTCGCCGGGTCGAAGCCCACAATCGAGAACGTGTTCACATCCGCGGCGAAGAGCGTGGACGCGGCGAATAACAGCCAGCCTAGTTGTTTCATATAGAGATGTTATATACCATAGGCCAGAATCCCACAGGAGGCTTTGCTCCATGCCGCGTTCCATCGTGCCGGTGTTGGTAGTGCTGACCGCTTGCTGCCTGGCGTTCCAGGGGCCGCCCGCGCCCGGCGAGCCCGGCCGTGTTGCCGACCCGTTCTCGACCGGCTGGATGCTCATCGACACCAATGGCGACGGCATCGACGATTTCATCGCGGGGAAAATCGTGGTGCCGGCGCAATCGAGTGCCGCCGAAAACAGCGCCGCCGCGAACCTGGCAGCGCGTCTCGGGTTCGGCTCCACCGGCCTCACGCCGCCGCTAGTGGTCGATCATGCGGCCGCCTACCCGGCCGGTCCGCGCATCTTTGTGGGACGCGCGACGCCCGCGGATCTGGCATCACTCCAGCCGGGTCTCGAAAAAGAGGAAGGCGGCATCTTCTCGAGCGGAGGCAATCTGGCGATTGTCGCCAATGACGATGCCGGTCTGCTGGCCGCATCCGACGCCTATGCGGCGCGTGCCCCGTATCAATGGCGCGTACCCGGCGAGAAGCTCTCGGCCATCGTCGAAGTGTTGCGCTCCGCCGCTCCAACGGAACCGGTAGAACTGGCCGGTGTCACCTACCTGCGCGGCAAGGCCGGCGTGCATCGCGCTTTCTTGCGCGGCGCCGTTCCAGAGGCTGCGCTCGTGACCGCACTGGCCTCGCTACGATTGGCCGCCGTGCATCAGTTGGTGGTCATCGGCGGCGCCACTGCTACCAATTCCAAAGCCGAGGCCGCTGTCCCACCCGCCGCTCCTGCCGCTCCCGCCGCGGCTGGAGGCGGCAATGCCGCCGGCGGTGACGCACCCGCCCCAGCCGCACCGGCGCGCCTCGATCTCGCCACGCTCTACACCACGCGCGGACTCTTCGGCGCGTCCGGACGCATCCCCGTGCCGGCCACCTGGAACGGCCACCTCTATGTGCCCGCGGGCGCCGCCGGCATCGCCATGGCGAACCTGGCCGCCCGGCTCGGCCTCGAAACCACCGGCATCAATCTGCCGATCGCCACCCCCGCCGATTCCGCCGCCGTCCGCGACGTGCGCACGCATGCCGTGCTGGCCGGCGATTCTCCGCTTTCGCAGGAGGCCGAACGAAAGCTTCGCGCGGGCGACACCGCCGCCGCACAGGCTGAGACTCCGCTCTCCGCCGGCGAGGGGGAACTGCGCATCGTGGACGACGCGTTCGGCCGCCGCGCTGCCATCCTCGCGCGCGGTGACGACGCCGGCGCCGCCGCGGCCCTCAGCCTGCTTTCCGATCGCTTCCCCAACCTCTGGGAACAGGGCAAGCCGTATCTTTCGATCGAAGAGATCCGCTACGACCTGCACAAGTTCTTCTCCCTCCACTCCAGCGCCGGCCAGACCGCCGCCGCCCTCTATCACCTGGACCGCTGGATGAAGAAGATCGACGCCACAGGAATCAAAGACGTCAAAGCCGAGATCTATGCCGACGTCGCCGACCCCGCGCTCACGGCCTTCGTGGAGCGGCAAATTCGCCAACAGCTTCACACTGGCGCCGCCGTCAAGACCGCCAGCCTGCATGCGGGCACGCAGTGCTGCGACCAGAATCCCAACCTGCACTTCCAATCTCCGACGGTGAAGTTTCTCGCCGGCGCGCCCACCTTCACCGAAGACATCGTGATTCCCTGGGAGGGCAAACGCCTGGTGGAATCCGTGCGCCGCGCATCCGCCAGGATCGCCGCCGGCCAGTCCGTCAAACTGATAGCGCGCGTCAGTGAAGGCCCCGAAGAGCGCCGCAAACTCGGCGCGCAGCTCAAGCAAATGCTCGCATCCGCCGGCGCCGATTCCGCGCACTCCACCATCGAAGTGCTGTGCGCTTTCAAGCAGGGCTATAGCTGGCTGATGGATGAGATCGTGCCCGCGCTCGCCGGAAAGCCGGTCGCCTCCCTGCGCATCGATTTCGCCAAGAACGTCGATCCGACCAGCCTCCGCACCATGCAATCGGACGCGCGCTGGGTGCAGGAACTCTATCCCGCCGACGAAATGATGGCACGCCGGTTGAACCTGCCGCTCGAGAAGATCGCGCTGAACGAAATCGAAGAGCCCGACTCGAAAACTCCCACCTACCGCGTGCATGCTTTCGACGCTACCGCCCACGAAATCCTCACGCGCGATTTCAGCGTCACCACCGTCATGCAACCTTATAACGGCGTGATCCCGCGCTATGAGCAGGTGCAGGTGGAAACCGGCTGGGTGCGCCTGGAGGCCGGTTCCAACGCGATCCTCAATGAGCGCATCGAGACCGATATTGAAGAATTCTGGGACCACTATCAGAACCAGACCCTGCCGCGCGTTTACCAGTTCGTCATGGCTCAGGCGCATGGCGATCTGCGCTCCGAATACGCGCCGCCCTTCGACACTCTCAAGCTTGACATCCACCTGAGCGAGCCCGATTACAACCTCGATCTGGACCGCGAGCGCATCTCCTCGCTCGAAGCGTTGCAGGAAGACACGCTCTACTCCACCGGCGTTTTCATGAGCATGATGGG
>PLZX01000009.1 GCA_003152325.1 Bryobacterales bacterium
GCTGCGACGGATAGTGCTTCATGCGGTGCGACATGCCGACGCGCTCCAGGGCTTCCTGGACGCGGCGCTTGCGCTCCGTCGAGGGCATGCCGCGATAGGTGAGCGGAAGCTCGACGTTCTCATAGACCGTGAGATCGCCAATGAGGTTAAAAGCCTGGAAGATGAATCCGATCTCGCGGTTGCGAATGCGCGCGCGTTCGGAGAGCTTGAGCCCGGTGACCGGTTTGCCATTCAAATAATAGGTGCCGTCAGTGGGCGTATCCAGGAGCCCGAGGATCGCCAACAGAGTCGACTTCCCGCAGCCCGACGGCCCGGAAATCGACAAGTACTCGCCCTTCTTGACGTCGAAGTGAACGGACGAAAGCGCGTGGGTCTCCACCTCGTCGGTGACAAAAACCTTGCTGACGCTATCGAGCCGGATCAGCGGTTGTGAGCCATTGTCCATGGTGTCTTTTACCCCTTTACGTAGATCATGAAGTCTTAGTTCAATTTAATTCGGTCGTACTGGTCAAACTGCGACATATCCGATAAGATCACGCGGTCGCCCACCTTGAGGCCTTCCTTCACCTCGATGGTGTTCACCGATTGGACTCCGAACGTGACCTTCACCTTGTTGGCGTACTTGCCGTCGGGCTCGATCTTGAAGAGCGTGACGGTGGCGTTTTCCTGGCCGTAAACCGGCTTTCCGACGTAGACCACATCGTCGAGTTTTTGGAGTTGGATGGTGCCATCGACGCTCAGATCGGGCCGCGAACCGGGCGGAAGGGCTCCTTTGAGAGCCACATCCACGGTCACCGTGCCGTTCACGATGGATTGCTCGATGCGCGAGACGTGGCCTTCGATCAGGCCGTTGGAACCGCCTCCCGCCAGACGCGTATCGATGACGGCGAGTTGCCCGATGACGACGTCCTTGATCTGGGTCTCGGCAATCTTCAGCTCAGCTTTCAGATGGCTGGGTTGGGCTACCTTGCCGAGAGGCGTCCCGGCCGCCACCTTCAGACCTTCTTCCACCGGAGTCATAGGAGGAGGAACCGATTGCAGCATCCCTTCGAAACCGGCCCGTACCTTTAGCTGGTCCACCTGTTGCTTCTTGAGCTCGTATTCGCCGGCAAGCTGATCGATCTTGACCTTCTGAGCTTCCAGTTGGGCCTGTTCGGCCGCATCGTTGATCTGCAGCCGTTCTTTATCGATTTCGTACTTAGCGCCGAGCTGTTGGGCTTTGACCTGGGAGATCTTGGCATCGGTGTTGGCCAAAAGGTTTTCCTTCGCGAGGGCGGTATCGCGGTCGGACTCCAGCTTGGCGGTATTGTAATCGGCGCTGGTCTGGGCGGCGGTGGAGCGCAGATCGAGGAGGGTCTTATGGAGTGTGACCTCGAGATTCTTGTAATCGGCCCGGGCTGCCTTCAGGGCAAACTCGGCGTCGAGGAGCGCCGTCTGGAGTTCCGGGCTGGAGAGGATCATCACCACCGAATCGGCTTTCACCGGCGTGCCGGGCTTGACCAGAATCCGTTCCACGCGGCCATCGGTGGTGGCCGTGATGAGCATGGTGTCTTCGGGGACCAGGGTGCCGAGACCGTGGACCTCGCGGATCATGGGGCCGCGCTTCACGGTGTCCGGCCAGAGCGTGGAGAATTCGACGCCGGGCGCGGCCGGCTTGAGCTGCCTGAGGCCAATGGTGGCAGCGGTGAGCGCCAAGCCACCCAACACCAGGCCGACCGTGAGCTTGATGATCTTGCGCTTCCGGGTGCCGGTGCGTTGTATGTCCATAGGTAGATTTCCGGATTGGGGAGGGCACGGGGCCTGCCAATCCGCACCTAGCGTAACATTATGACGCTTCAGAGGTAAGGATGGATAGCGAGGTATCCGGGGTGTCCGCTTGTGGGACACGCTGTGCCGGCGGCGAACGGTTTCCGGGAAGCGGCTACTTCACGACGATGCCGTAGTTATCCAGAAGTTCCCCGGTAGACTGGTACACGGCCAGGATGCCGGTACGGACGCTGACCTGGGCGCTGACCACGTTGGATTCAGCCAGGACCAGATTCTGCAGCGCGATGACCACGTTCTGGTTGGTATCGGTGCCGAGCGTATACTTCTCCTGCTCGGCTTCGTAGTTCTTCTGCTGAATGTCCCTCTGCACGCGCGCGAGCTTCAATTGCTCGACGTATCCCTGGAGGTTGGTGACGGCGTTGAGGGTCAGCAGCCGGACGTTCTGCTGGGTGGTGCGCAGGGTCAGCGCGTCGGTTTTCTTGGAGACCAGGGCGTTCGCCATATTCATGGACGCCGTGCGGTTCCGGATGGGGAGCGTGAGGGTGAGCCTGCCGAGGTAAGTTGGATAGCCGAAGCCGAACATCTGGCCGAGGGCATCGTCGATGCCGCCCGGAATGGGCGTGATCGATCCGCCACCGCCGCCGAAAATGCTGGTGGAGGAGGGATAGAAGATGCCGCCCTGACCTTTGGTGGTGTACGTGGCGCTGAAGGAAAGCTGGGGCAACAGAAGATTCTTGGCGCTATAGACGCCCAAATCGTCCAGATCGAGCTGCTGCGTGGCGGAGAGGATCTGGGGGTTGGCGGCGAGCGCCTTCTGGACCGACTGGTCGGTGTCGAGCGGCATGGATTGGCCGGCCGCGAGGTCTACGGGTTCGGTCAGCTCGACGGGTAGCTTCGCGATATCGGGATCGAGGTCAGCCGAGATCTGGCGGCGCAAGGCATCTTCGGCGGAGGCCAGCCGGAATTTCGCCTGGGACACGCTGAACTCGGCGGCGGCTAACTGGCCCTGAGGATTGTAGATGTCGAGCTCGGCGATGGCGCCCAGGTCGAGCTGTTGCTGCACGAAATCCAGATTGGCTTTGGCGGCATCGCGGGATTTTATCTGAACCCCCAGGTTTTCGCGGGCCGAAATGACGTTCCAGTAGGCGTTTTCGGCATTGCTCACCAGGCTGAGGAGCGAAAATCGGAGACTGTACTGCGAGCGCTTATAGCTGCTCTCGGCCTGCATGACGGGGATGCGGTTGACGTAGCGGCCGCGGTTTTGCAGCAGGGGCTGGGTGACGGAGAACTGGAGATTGGAGCTGAGACCCGGGTTGTAGTTGGAAAGCGAGTTACTCGAGGAGCTCTTGCTTCCGTTGAACGTGACGCTGTAGCTCAGGCCGGTATCGAGGGTCTGGCCATAGGAAAGCGAGAGCGGCTGATTGAGCGATTTGGAGATTTGGCCGGCATTCCTGGCTTGCGTGGGGTCGGTCGGAATACTTGTGTTCCGCGTCGCCGAGAAGGATCCGGTAGCCGTGGGGTCCCACTTGCCGAAGGCCGAGGTGATGTTGTTCCTGGGGATCTCGAGCGAGAGGAAGGCCACCTGGATGTCGGTGTTATTGGCCATCACCAGCTCGATGAAGTTCTTGAGCGAGAGCTCGAGCTTGCCGCCCACCACGAAATCCTTGAGGCGGACGGGATCCCGGAGTACCACCTTGGTGTTGGACTGCTTGAACACCTCGCGGAAGTAGCTGGGCTTGGGGAATGACGCCATTTGCGCAAACGCGCCGGCGGAGAGGAGCAATCCGGTAACAAAAGTTCGCAAAAGCATAGTTCTACTCGTAACGAATGGCCTCGATGGGATCCAATTTGGCGGCCTGTACGGCCGGATAAATTCCAAACAATAGTCCGATGAACACCGAAACTCCGAACGCAATAGCGATCGAAGAGGACGTCACCACCGTCGACCAGCCCGCGGCCGACGCAATAATCTGTGAGAGGGCAAAACCGAAACCGATACCGATCAATCCACCGGCGATGGAAATCATAATGGCTTCCGTCAGGAACTGACGGACAATATCGGCCTGCCGTGCACCGATAGCGCGCCGGATGCCGATCTCCCGGGTGCGCTCCAGAACCGTGGCCAACATGATGTTCATGATGCCGATGCCGCCCACCAGGAGCGAAATACCGGCGATGCAGATCATCACGATGTTGAAGATGAACTGCGTCTGCTTCTTCTGTTCCAGAAGGCCGGCGGGCACCGTGACGGTGTAATCGCCCGCGTCCTTATGGGTGGCCGCCAGCAAGGCGCTGACCACGTTGGAAGTTTCGATGGAGTCGACCGTCGGCTGCACCTTCATGTAAATGCCGTCGATCTCGTCTTTCAGGTAGCTGGTCTGGTCTTCAAACCGGCGCATCACCGTGTTGAACGGAGCGATGATCATGTTGTTACGGTTCAACGCCTGGACGCCTTCCATGTCCGAATCCCCGCCGGCTTGCGGTTTCAGAACTCCGACCACGCGCAACCAGGTATCGTTGGCTTTGATGTCCTTGCCAAGAGCATCGCCATAACCGAAGAGCGCGACCTTGGCGCCTTCGCCCAGTACACAGACCGCGGCTGAATCGCGATTCTCTTCTTCGGTGAAGAAGCGTCCGCCGTCGGCCAGCTTCAGGCTATTGATCTCCTGAAACTCGGGGTAGACACCTACCAGCGTTGGTGGTTCCGAGTTGGTCTTCGGCAGCAGTTTCTGCAGTTTGAACTTCTTGCGCGGCGTGCTGGCCACAAGACCCTGAATGTTTTCCTTGATGGCCCGGAAGTCCCGCAGACTCATTCCGGGCGAAACCGAGCGCACCGTCTGCAACTCGTTGCGATCCACGGCTTCGTGGGCGTCCACAATGATATTGTTCACACCCAGTTGGTCGATAAAGCTCATCATCTGTTTTTGCGCGCCGGCGGTGATCGATAACATCGCCACCACGGCGCCGACACCGAAAATCATGCCGAGCATCGTCAGCAAGCTGCGCAGCTTGTGCGCAAAGAGGCTTGCCAGCCCCATCTTCAGTTCGGGAAGAACGTGCCCAAATATCATGCTTACTTACCTCCCGGCATGGAACTCATGGGGTTACTCGAGCCCTTCTTTTCATCCTTCTTGGCATTCTTGTCGGCTGTGGGATCCGCCAACGCCACAATCTCGCCAGGCTCGACGCCGCCGCCCAGCACCATCATGGATTCGCTCTGTTTAACCAGTTGCACTTCCCGTGGTTCGTACTTGCCGTTTTTCTGCTGCACATAGACGATCGGTTTCCCATCCTTTTGGAAAACGGCCTGGCTCGGAACGTGAATCACGTTGGGCAAGTTTTCCACGATGATTTCGACATCCGACAGCAGACCTGGGCGCAGCAGCACCTGAACCTGCGAATCCTGACCCGGGGGCAAGGGCAACTTAGCGGCATCGCGCTCAGCCGCACTGAATTTAGAGCCGCCGTTTCCCATCATGGCCATGAGATCGGCAGCACTGCGTCCGCGCCGTCCGCCGCCACCGGGAGCACCACCCCCCGTTCCGCCCGGCATACCAGCGCTGGGACCACGACCGCCAGAAGCCGTATCGCCTCCACGGCCCGCTCCGCCCGGCATGCCAGCACCTGCACCACGACCGCCGGCGGCATCGCCGCCGCGGCCCATCCCAGTGGCCGTTCCGCCGCCCTGGCCGCGTCCGGCTGCGGCGTCCGCACCACCACGATTGCCACCGCCACCGCGATTGCCACCGCCACCGCCGCGACGCCCACCGCCGCCCATACCCTGATCGTCGGCTGCCCCCTGGTCCTGCCCGGCAGCACCACCGGCGCCCTGGGCCCCGGGAGTACCCGGCGCTCCGTTGGGAGTGAGCTGCAAACTGGCAAACAGCGAACTGGCCGTGTTAGTGACGTTCTTTTTTGCGTTGGCTTCGGCCGTTGCCATCACCACGGCCACCGCCTCCGGTTTCATTCCCAGGCCGCTCAACAGCCCGCGCATGTCTACACTGAACACCACGTCGAATTTCTTCGCCGGGTCACCCGAGAAGACGTCGGCGGACGCCGTGCCGCTCAGGGTCTTGATCTTGCCGTGAAACTGCTTGTCCGGAATGGAGTCCAGTTGCAGCAGGGCATCCTGCCCTTCCTTCAGATTGGCGCGATCCAGCTCGCCGACCTTGGCCCAGACTTCCACTTCGGAAAGATCCAGGATGTCGGCCACCGGCATGCCAGGTTGCAGCGTGTCGCCTTCCCGGATGTCGGGCATCACCGAGCCAAAATTGAAATTCCCGGCGCGATTCTGACGGATGGAAACCAGTCCCGTGATTTCGGCCAACGCCTTGGTCTGGGCGATGCGCTGTTCTTCGCGTCTCACGTCCAGCAGATTGCGGTTCCGCTGCTCGGCCAGCACCGCCAGTTGCGAATCGGCCTGCGCCTGACGCATGGCGATGTCGGTTTCGAGTTGCGCCACCGCGCGCTTGCTCTCCTCCAATGCCAGCAGGTTCTTCTTGGCATCGATCAGGTCGGTAACGTCGTTCTTCTGGACGTTCAGTTCGGCGGTGCGGACCGCGTAGCGCGTTTTCAACAGGGTCACGGCGTCCTGGCTCTGGGTAATCTTCAGATTCGCCGTCTGCCCTTTGATCTGTTCGTCGGTCTGTTGCAGCGCCATGTTGGCTTCGTCCAGCGCCGCCA
>PLZX01000238.1 GCA_003152325.1 Bryobacterales bacterium
TGCCCCCGTTTTTGGCGTAGAGCCCAGCGGGCACACTTCAGGCATGGATGCTTACTGTAAGTGTTTGAAACGTTTTGGTGGACCTGGTCGGGTTCGAACCGACGACCTCTTCCATGCCATGGAAGCGCGCTCCCAACTGCGCCACAGGCCCTTACCTCGCATCCGCTGGCAGGTTCCTTCAATATATCATACGGGCACCCAGGGAATGAATTGACAGGCCGCTTTCCGGGCTGACTACAATGAACTGATGCTCCTTCGGCGCCAAACGCTGGCCATACTCCTGCTCTGCTGCGCCCTCCCGTTCGGCCTCTCTTCCTGTCTGGCGCGCCGGCGCCTCATTCCACGCGCCGCCGGCAGCACCCCATCGCTCAAGATCGCGGATTTCAAATCGCTTCTCGATGCCCTGCAGCACCAGTACGACGCCATTCAGGATTTTAGCGCCACCGTCGACATGGTGCCCGCTCTGGGTAGCGCGGAGAAGAACCGCATCACCGAGTATAAGGACGTCCGCGCCTACATCCGTTTCCGAAAGCCTTCCAACATCCGGCTCATCGGCCTGCTTCCGGTAGTGCGCAGCCAGGCGTTCGACATGGTTTCCGATGGCGCCACTTTCAAGCTCTCCGTTCCTTCGAAGAACCGCTTTATCGTGGGCCGCAACGAAATCGAAAAGCCGTCGTCCAATAATCTGGAAAACCTCCGCCCGCAACATTTCCTGGATGCCCTCATGGTGCGTCCCATCGATCTCAAGAACTTCCACGTCATGATCGAGAACTTCACCGACGAGGACAACGCCTACTACATTCTTCACGAGGTTCGCGAATTTCCCAACGGCGAATTGCGCCTCAGCCGCACCATCTGGTTCAACCGCATCGACCTCCTGCTGGCGCGCCAGATGATCTTCGACGATAACGGCAACATCCTCACCGACGCCCGTTATTCGCAATGGCATCCTTACGACAACGTGCCCTTCCCGAAACATATCGAAATCAACCGGCCCCGCGACGAATATGCCGTGGTCATCGATCTGGTGAAAATGGATATCAACAAAGGTGTGCCCGACGATCAGTTTGTTCTCGATCAGCCCGAAGGAACCACGTTGCAGGTAGTCGGCCAGACGGCGGTGACTCCGGCTCCATCCGTTGCGCCTCCTAAGAAAGGAAGCAACCCGTGACTACCAAGCTGGTTTTCGAAAACCTGAAGCACAAGCCTATGCGCAGCCTGCTCAGCTTCCTGCTGATCGGGGTTCCCGTGACGCTGATTCTCACGCTCGTGGGTCTAGCCCATGGCATGCTGGAGGATTCGCAAAATCGCGCCAGAGGCGTGGGCGCCGATGTCGTGGTTCGCGGAGCGAGCACCACCAGCGTGGTCAACCTCGGCCCTCCTGCCGTCTCCGAGGGCTATGTCAAATTCCTGAGCACCGAGGTGCCCCACGTCACGATGGCCATGGGGGTAATCAACCACCTGGTCGATTTTCCGGTGGTGATGACGGGCATCAACCCGGAGCAGTTCGACCGCATGAGCGGCGGGTTCGAGTATGTCGTGGGACACCAGTTAAGCGGCCCCGACGACATCCTGGTCGATCGTCTGTACGCGGCGCAAAAGAAGCTTTGGGTGGGGCAGACCTTCTCGCTGATGAACCACACCTGGCACGTCGTCGGTATCATCGAGGGCGGCAAACTGGCGCGCATCGTGGTGCAGGCTACAACCCTACAGCAACTCGACAGCATCGTGAACAAGGTCAGCCAGATCTGGCTCAAGCTGGATAATCCGGCCAACGACGACGCAGTGGTGAAGGACATTGAGAGCAGGACGAACCTGAAGGTCAATACCATGGAGGAGTTCACCGCCCTGTGGAACGTGAACAATATCCGTGGCGTGTCGGAGTTCATCTACGTCATCATGGGGATCGGAGTGGTGATCGGCTTCGCGGTGGTCTGCCTCTCCATGTACATGTCGGTGCTGCAGCGCACGCGCGAGATCGGCATCCTGAAATCGCTAGGCGCCTCGAAGAGCTTCATCCTGCGGATCATTCTCGCCGAAGCGGTGGTGCTGGCATTCGGCGGCACAGTGATCGGCATCCTCATGAGTTACGGCGCGTGGTGGCTCATCCGCACCTTTGTGCCCGCTTCCCTGCCCATGATCATCATGTACGCCTGGTGGCCCATCGCCGGTGGCGTCACCCTGGTGGGAGCACTCTTGGGCGCGCTCTACCCCGGGCTGAGCGCCGCCCGCCACGACCCCATCGAGGCGCTGGCGTATGAATAGCGGCTTCATCATCCAGACTCACGATCTGCGCAAGACCTATCGCGTGGGCAAAGTGGATGTGCCCGCCCTGCGCGGCGTCGATCTGTGCGTCAAACCGGGCGAGTTTCTGGCCATCGTGGGCCCTTCCGGCTCCGGNNGGCCGCACCAGCTTGCGCAAACGCACTGTCGGCTTCGTTTTCCAGAAATTCAATCTTCTGCCGAATCTCACCGCGCGCGATAACATCGCCGTGGCCCGCTACATCGGCGGCACCGGCTCCGCGTCCGAGCCGCAATTCGAAGAGGTGTTGCGGGTGCTCGGCATCGACCAGCGGCTGGACCACAAACCCAGCGCGCTCTCCGGCGGCGAGCAGCAGCGCATCGCCATCGCCCGNNCACCCCGCCATTCTGCTGGCCGATGAGCCCACCGGCAATCTGGACACCGAGAATTCCAAGGCCGTGCTGGAAATCCTGCGCGATCTCAACCAGCGCCTGGGCCAGACCATCCTCATGATCACGCACAACCCGGAAGCCGCCGCCTTCGCGAACCAGATCATTCACATGCGGGACGGCCGGATTATCGAGAAGGTGTAGGTTTTTCCGTTCCGCGCGGGTCTTAGAGATGTGAGGTCCATTGCGGCAGTCCTGGTGCTACTGACGGCTGTTCCCGCCGGCGCGCAACAATTCTGGTTTGGAGTAAAAGGCGGTGTGCCCGTCACCCAGCTCCTAACGGCAGGCCTGGGAGATCCTTTCAACGCCTATACCGTCTACACGAATCCCTATATCGTGGGCGCCACGGCGGAGGTCCGGCTCACCCGCGGTCTTAGCATCGGTGTCGATGCTCTGTTGCGCCATTGGAGCTATGTCGACCGCGGGAAATACGTGCCGGGCTTCTCGGTATTCAGCAGCCGGACCACTGCCAACGACTGGGAGTTTCCGCTTTTCGCCCGGTACCGCTTGCGCCGCGGGAAGACGGTGTCTCCGTTTGTGAATGCAGGAGCCGCCGTGGACTGGCTGCAAGGTATGAGACAGTCCACAACCGTGACCTACTTCATCGGCGGCTCCACTCCCACTACCTTCTCAACATACCCACCCCAGGAGCTTCAGCGGCGCACAACGGCTGGTGTTGTGGGGGGCGGAGGCGTGGACCTGAAGTGGGGCCGCGTCCACGTTGAGCCGGAGGTTCGCTACACGTATTGGACACGGCGGCATTTCGGCAACCCCAGTCCAGTGATCCCCGGGCTGGGTTATGTGCCTGGCTTGGCGAGCGGTAGGAACCAGGTAGACGTGCTGCTGGGAATCACATTCTGACCATCGGCCCTCGCCGGTTTCGAAGCTTACGCCGTTCTTAGGGCCGCCAGTTTCTGCTGCCTTAGCCACTGCAGGCGGCTCTGATGCTCCTGGTAGAGCGTGCCGAAGCCGGCCCAATAGTAACCGAGGACGAAGAGCGCCAGGAAGGGGATCGAGAAGAAATTGCGAGTCTCAATCGCGAAGCCGATCATTCCCAGGAAATAAGTTCCCACCGCGATTTCGGCATAGGGCAGCCAGCCGCTGCGGCCGCGGTATTTCTTGACTTCCAGGTTCATGGGCCGGTCGCCGATGGCGTACTTCGGCGTTCGCGCAAATGCCGTCTCCACGCCGAAAAGCGCTTCCAGTACCGCCCGCGTGTTGATGATCGTGAGACCCACGCCCACCGCCATCAGCATGGGCAGCAGCAGCAGCGACCGCTTCCAGCCCGTGGGGTGCAACTCGCGCTGCGCAATCACGTAAAAAGCCGAGATCGACCAGAACGACGCCGCGATCAGCGGCAGGTCGATGAGCGCCATTTCCCACGGGCCCATGTAGAAACGCACAATCATCACCGGCAGCATCAGCGCCGACACCACGATCATGAGAGGGTAGGAAATATTCGGCGTGAGGTGCAGGAAGGCTTCGGCCTTGACCCGTTTGGAGACGCTGGATTTGAGGATCGCCGGCAGCAACTTCTTGGCCACCTGCGTCAGGCCCTTGGCCCAGCGTGATTGCTGCACCTGGAAGCCGTGAATCTCCACCGGCAGCTCGGAGGGGCAATCCAGGCCCGGCAGGTAAACAAAGCGCCAGCCCTTCAATTGTGCGCGATAGCTCAGGTCGGAATCCTCGGTGAGGGTATCGTGCTGCCAGCCGCCGGCGTCGTCGATCATCTTGATCCGCAGGATGCCCGCGGTTCCGTTGAAGTTGAAGAAGTATCCCGCGCGCGAACGGGCTCCATGCTCCAGGATGAAATGGCCGTCCAGCAGGATCGCTTCCACTTCCGTGAGGAAGTTGTAGTCTTTGTTGAGATAGCTCCAACGCGTCTGCACCACGCCCACACCGGGATCGGCGAAATAGTGCACCGTGCGCATCAGAAAATCGGTTGGCGGGCAGAAATCGGCGTCAAACACAGCCACCAGTTCTCCCGTGGCGCTCTTGAGCCCTTCCTGCAGCGCGCCAGCTTTGAAACCATGGCGGTTCGCGCGGTGATGGTACTCGATGGGATTCCCCATGTTCCGGTAGCGCTCCACCAGCGCTTCGGCAAAGGGCGCGGTGTCGTCGGTGGAATCGTCCAGCACCTGGATCTGGAGCAGTTCTTTCGGGTAGTCCATCTTGATCACTTCTTCGATCAGCCGCTCCACTACGTACCGCTCGTTATAAAGCGGAAGCTGGATGGTGACCGGCGGAAGCTTTTCAAAACGGAGCGGCGAGGGCTCCTGAGTAGCCTTCTTGCGGTGCTTGAAATAAGTGCGGATGATGTCGTAGCGATGAATGCCGTAAACCGACAAGATCACCAGCACGGTGAAGTACGGAATCAGGATGGCCCAATCGAACCACGCCAGTTGATGGATGCCCGCGAACGGCGTCTGGGCGAACATTTTCGAAAAAGTGTCCGCTCCCGGACGAGCGGCCAAAAGCGCCAGCGGTAAATATGTCGGCATACGAAGAAACCCTCCGCCACGAACAAACAGGTGTGGCGGAGAGATCGGCCCTGCGGCCTACATCATAGTATCAAATCTCATTCTGCTGGTGGAAAAGCCGCTCACCGCTTGGTGAGCGGAATCACAAACTTAAGGGTCGTCAAGCTCTGAGAGAAGCTGGCCACTTTGATGTCCTTGAGCCCCGCGGCGCGGCCGGCTTCAAGCACCTGGATCTCGCGAATGGCCGGCACGCCCTTGGGATAGACGATCCAAAGGGCGCCCGCCGGCTTCAGACCGGCGGCCAGCTTCGCCACCTGCACGAGTTGAGCGGCTTGCGAGACTGCGAAGAACACGAGGTCGGCTTTGGTCCTGGCGTAGGCCTCTTTCACGCCGGCCCCACCGAGTTCCTGGCGGAATGGGGCGTCGAACTCTCCCACCAGCCGGACGGCTAGCCCCGCCTTTACCCCCAGCTTATCGAGCAGCGAAGGCGGGTGCTGAATCTTGTGTGCCCACTTTTCCGCGCCTGCACCCAGTTCGAATTCGGCCGGCCCGCCGGGGAATTCGAGCTTGAGAACGCCGGCGGCGCCGTCGACGCCGGTCAGATCCTTGAAGAGGATTTTCAGCCGCTCCTCGCCGCGAAACAACAGGTGATCGGTCTCCAGCAGGGCCTTCCCCTGGAGCGTCCGGCGCTGGTAACGAAGACGGCATTCCAGTTCTTGGCCCATACTACGGCTCAATCACCAAGCGGTCGTCGAACTTGACGCCGAGGTCGCGCAGATAACCTTCGATGCTGGAGGTGTAGCCGAAGACGAAGCGGGCCAGCGACCGGAAGATTACGTTATAGACCTCGCCATCTTCGGTGATCCGGACTTCCGAGCCGCCGCCGGCCGCGGGGGCGATTTCGAACGTCCACGTGCCACTGAACGGCAGGCGGCCGTCGGCGATCCGCGTTACCAGCCGTTCCGGTGGTTTGGCTTCCACCAGCTCATAAGTGATTTTCTGCCCGTGGATATCCTGTTCCCACCAGCGCTTGCGCCCGTCCCGTTCGAGCAGGACGCCATAGCTCTTGACGCCGGTCCGCCAATCGGGCGGCCCCATCAATACGGCGAAGAGCGCCTCCGGCGCTACGTGGTACCGGGCCTTGCGGGTGGCGTGATGATCGCGCGGCAGCATGGCCCCGATGGCGGCCACCAGCCCAACCAGCAGGATGATCCCGCCGGCAATCAGCAAGAGCCATTTCATATTTGCACGAGTATAGAAGAGTGCCGGCGGAATTGACAAGTCGCGCAACTCTCGCGCGCCCAAACGCATACAATCTAAGGGAACCGGTGCCTATGCAGAGACGATTCTTCTTGAAGGCTGCGGCGCTTGCCCCGGCCGCAATTGCTCACACTGCTTCTGGGCAGACGCCACGGGATTGGAGCGGCCCGCAGCCCGTTCGCTACCCCGACCCCGACGTCATCGCGCTGGACCAGCGGTTCCAGAAATACGTGATCGGCAGCGCGGCCATCCAGCGTCTGTGGACCGGCGCGAAGTGGGCCGAGGGTCCCGCCTGGAGCGCCGCAGGCCGTTACCTGGTCTGGAGCGACATCCCCAACAACCGCCAGATGCGCTGGCTGGAAGAGGACGGCCACATCAGCGCCTTCCGCGCACCCTCGGAATACAGCAACGGGAACACTTTCGATTTCGAGGGCCGCCAGATCTCCTGCCAGCATGGCTTGCGGCGCGTGGTGCGCTATGAACTCGATGGCAGTGTGACGGTGATCGCCGAAAAATGGCAGGGCAAGCCGCTCAATTCCCCGAACGATGTTGTGGTGCATCCCGATGGAGCGGTCTGGTTCACCGATCCGCCTTACGGCATTCTGGGCAACTACGAAGGGTTCCAGGCTAAGCCGGAGTTGAAGGAGGCCGTGTATCGCGTCGACCCGAAGACCGGCAAGATGGACAAAGTCACCGACGAACTCGACAAACCCAACGGCCTCTGTTTCTCGCCCGACTATAAGAAGTTGTACATCTGCGACTCCGGCAGCCCCAGAGACATTCAGGTTTTCGCCGTGGCGGATGGCCAAACCTTGCGCGCCAAACGCCAGTTCACCAACATGGCAACGCCCGGCAAAACGGGCGGCTTAGCCGATGGGATCCGCGCCGATATCGACGGTAACATTTGGGCCGGCGCAGGCTGGGCCGGTGCCGGATACGATGGTGTCCACGTCTTTGCGCCGGGCGGCGAGCGGATCGGGATGATCCTGCTCCCGGAGATCTGCGCCAACCTGTGCTTCGGCGGCG
>PLZX01000305.1:0-132 GCA_003152325.1 Bryobacterales bacterium
GAAAGGTGGAATCGGTCTGAGCGATGACGATGGGGACGCCGGACGCGCGCCAGTGCTTCTGGCCGTACTGAACAGGCGCGAAGGCACGGCGGGAGGCAGTGACCAGATAGGTTCCGGCGGGGATGTTTTCGA
>PLZX01000305.1:170-5449 GCA_003152325.1 Bryobacterales bacterium
ATGCGTTGAACTTCGGAAACCCGTGGATCCTACGCCCGGGCAAAGAGCTTTCTGCGAAGCCCGGCCAGGATCAATGCCGAACCACCCAGAATCAGCGTGGAGGGCTCGGGTGTGGATGTCTCGCTCGTGAATTCGCCCTGGCCGGAAACAGAGTGGCGATCGTCACTGTTGTAATTGGCACATGTCGCATCCAGGCAAGTGCCCGCGACGAAGAAATTCAGCGTGATGGTACCACCTGCATCGGTCATCAGTGGGCCCAAGGTGCTGAAGAGGGAAATAAGGTGTGCACCGGTCTCGTCTCCGCTCAAAGCGTCAACGGCCTCAAATCCCGTGATGCCACCTGCGTTCTGTTCGGCAATAGGGTTGTTGATGTTGAAAACCCACGAATTGGTAGCCGGAACCGATATCCCTCCGGATGTGGTCATGTTGAGCCCGCTGAAGGTGGTTGTATCCGCGTCGAAAACAAAGGATCCGGTGACTAGAGTGCCATCATCGAATACGATGTTGGTAAACTGCCAGGTGAGGGGACCAGCCGACAACACGCCCCCGAAAGCTAACAAAGCAACGATAAACAAGCCAAGTCTTAAACGCACGTAGAATCCTCCAGTTTGAATACTCACCGGAGTTTCCATTTCGGACTCCGGACACTAGACAGTATGAACCAAACCGGCATCCTTTTGATCAGGCGAGGTGCATTTTCTGGTACTACTGGTACTATCGGAGATGGCGTGGTTACTTACGGGTGAAGATCGAAAGATCGATGGCGTTGGCCATGGCTTCATAGCCGGCGTTGTTGGGGTGCAGGTGGTCGCCGGGATCGAACTCCGNNATCCAGTTATTGACGGCTTCGCGCACGGCTTCACCCTCGGGACGCGCGTAACCGGCGCCTTCATAGGGCGTGAGAGTGCAGCCGATGACCTTGATGCCGTGGTCGTGGGCGGCGTCGATGATCTGCGTGTATCCCCAGATGAGGTCGTCGGCAGTGACAATTTCGCTGGCGTCGGCGGCGGTATGGCCGATATCGTTGATGCCTTCGAGGAGCATCAGCCACTTGACGCCGGATTGGCCGAGGACATCGCGGTCGAAACGGCCGAGGGCGCTGACGCCGGTGATGTCGCGCAGGACGCGGTTGCCGCCGATGCCCTGGTTGGAGACTCCGATGGCCGCGGTCTTGGGATTCCTGGCGAGGCGGGCGGCCAGGAGCGCGGGCCAACTGTGGTCGGTGTTGACGGTGGACTGAGCGCCATCGGTGATGGAATCGCCAAAGGCGACGATGGCAGCGGCTTTGGCTGGAGCCAGGACGTCGATGGAGGAGAGCCAATAATAGGATGTGGTGGTAGCGAGCGCATCGGTGAAGTCCAGGTGCGCGGTGGCATCGCCGGGCTTGGATACGTAAGTGGTATGGAGGCCAGTGGAATGGTTGTTCGGCTGACCGGTGTCATCGGGGAAGTAGAGGCTGACGGCGAGCGAGGCGAGGGGCTCGAAGGTGAGATCCACCGGGTCGCTCACCAGGGCCACCCCGGGGCGCAGCGTGCACTTGAGTTTGCCGTTGAAGAGAATCGGGCGGTCGGATGCGGGGACGATTTGGGAATCTTTGTCACGAAGCGCGATGTGCGCCGAGCCGATTTCGACCGGCGGGGAGCCGAACGAGTTGGCAAACTTGACGCGCAGTCGGTGGCCGCCGATGCTGGTGCGGACGATCATGCGCACCGTCTGATCGTTAAAGCCGTGCTCGGCGATGGTCTGCTGCGGAGTGGGATTCATTTGCGGGGGCCCCGAGGGCTGTACCCGCGCGAGGGGCGGCGCCGTGGCCCATGTGGTAACCCAATGCTCGTGGTTGGCGGGCTGGGCGGACAGCGGAATGCCGGCCGACGTCGCGAGGATAAGGACAGGCAGTAGCTTGCGGATCATGCGCGTGCTCCTTCGATTCGAGAGATAAGCAGAAGCTTATTATAAGACCCGCGGCCGGTGCTTGCTTCCGCGCGCAGGGGCGGGAATAATTGATGCCATGAGGTTCGTCTGTCTATTCCTGGCCGGCGCCGGAATGCTGGGTGCGCAGGTGGTGGAGGGTTCGGTTTCCAACTCCGTCACCCGGCTCGGCGTGAGCGACGTGCAAGTGCGTCTGCAAAGAGTGCGATCAATCCCCGGAATCGGCGTGCCAACGGAAACGGAGCAAGTGTCGGAGGCGCAGCAAGAGCCATACGAGGCTCTGACGGAGGTCTCGGGCAAGTTTCGCATCGAGGGCGTGAAGGACGGCAAGTACAACGTTACCTGGTTCCGGGAAGGCTATTTTGCTCTTCGCAGCGTCACCGCGCCAGTAGAGGTGAAAGCCGGTGATCCGCTGGAGCTCGATCTTAAGATGACCCCACTCGGCCGGGTGACCGGACGCGTTCTGGACGGCAAGGACCACCCGGTATCGGGCGCCAAACTGGAGCTATCGAGCGGCACGGGCGGGGCGCAAACGCGAATCGCGGACGACGATGGACAGTTCGCCATCGACAATGTGGGCAGCGGCACTTTCACGTTGATGGCTTATGCGCCCGAAGAGTGGGATCCGCCTGAACCGGTGGACGGAAAAAAGCAGGCTTGGGCGGCCACGTACTACCCGGGCATCATACACGCAGACAGCGCCGGCAGAATCTTTATCGCTCCGGGTGGCGAGGTGACCGGCCTTGAGATCAAGCTTCTGGCAGTGCTCGTCAGGCGCGTGAGCGGAGTGGTGTTGGGCCCGGATGGGAAGCCGGTTCAGGCAGCCGAAGTGCGGCTTACCAGGAGCCAGGGCCGGCAAGCCAATCTGCAGAGCACGACCACGGACAAGGACGGAAAATTCGAACTTGCCGTGGTCGACGGGACTTATCGGGTGAGCGGGCAGATGACCGATGAGGAGGCCACGCTACACACGGAAACCGAGGTACTGGTCTCGGGGAAGGACGTGAGCGAGGTTGAATTGCGGCTGAAGGCGCCATTCAAGATTCACGGGAAACTCTCATACGATCCGCCGCGGCCGCCGGACACTAAGACCCGCACTTCGATCTTCCTGACCGAAGGGGCTGGCCCGGGGGTGATATCCATGTCGAATGCGACGGTGGAAGGCGACACCTTCACGCTTCCCGCCATTTACGCGGGCACCTACACGCTGCTCGCCTCGGAACCGGAGCCGCCCTACTACCTGGCGTCGGTCCGCGTAAGTGGTCAGGATGGGATGGCGGGGCCGGTGTATCTGGGTTCGGGAAACGACCCGGCGGAGATTGTTTTTCGCGCCGGTGGTGGCGCCGTTTCGGGAAATGTAGAGGACTGCCATGGTGGCGCGGTTGAGCTGATTCCGGTCCAGGAGAATCTTCGGGGGATGGTGCCGAAGTTCGACCGTTGCGACGCTGTCGGACATTTCACCGTCCAGGCAGTTCGGCCAGGCGATTACTATGCGCTGGCGGTTGCGCCCCTCCAGGGCGCTCCGGTAGCTCTGGTGACGCTGCTGCGGCAAGCGACCAAAGTGACGGTGCGGGAGGGCGAGACGACGCGCGTGGACTTGAAAGCCGTGAAGGTGGGTGGGCAGTAGCGGCGCGAAACACCGCTGCCTACAGATGGTAGAGCATCACATACACCACCACCCCCGTGACAGAGACGTACAGCCAGATGGGGAGCGTCCAGCGGGCGATGCGGCGATGCTTGTCGTAGCGGGCGGTGAGGCCGCGGCGGAGGGTGATGATCGCCAGCACCGGAACGGTGGCGGCCAGTACGGTGTGAGTGCCCAGGATGGAAAAATAAACCGCGCGGATCACTCCAGTTTTTGGGAAATGGACCGATCCTACTTGCAGGTGGTAGACAATGTAGCAAACCAGGAAGAGGCAGGAGGTGATAAAGGCCGAGATCATTACACGGCGGTGAGCGGCGATTTGCATGCGGCGGATGAGAGTGTAGCCCCGGACCAGGAGCACGGCAGCGGTGGCGTTGAGCACTGCGTTGATGGTCGGCAGGACGGGCGTCACGGGCGCTCTTGCTCCAGTTGGCGCACGTCGTGCAAAAGGTTGCGCATGAAGGTATCTTCGCCGTAGGTGTAGAAGCCGCGAATGCGGCGCCGGCGATCCACCAGGACGAAGCGCGTGCTGTGGGTGAGACTGCCATCGACGCTATTCAGCTTGAAGGCGTGGACGCCGAGATCGTTGAGCTTGTCGACGTCGCCGGTGAGGAAGAACCAACGCGACGGGTCCTGTTTAAAGTTGCGAGCGTAGTCGGCGAGGACGGGCGGGGTGTCGTGAACCGGATCGACGGTCATGGAAACCAGCAGGACGTCGGGAGTCTCGGCGGTGGAGTTCTGGAGCTGGCGCATGTGAGCGCTCATCAGGGGGCAAGGGCCGGTACAAGTGGTGTAGATGAAATCGGCCACCCAGACGTGACCGTCGAGAGAGGCGCTGTCGAAGAGCTGGCCGGTTTGCGAGACGAGCTGGAACGGGGGAATCTCACCCATCACGGGAAGCGGGCCGGGCTTGATGCAGGAGGCCAGCACCAGGAGCGAGGCGGCGAGGAGAAGGGGTTTCATGCGGCGCTCTTAGTAGATTTTTGCGCGGCGACGAAGCCGGAAATCAGCAGCAGCACCAGGCCGAAGGCGGCAGTGACGATGGTGCTGGTGAAAGGACCGGGATTGGCATTGGGCAGGCCCAGCAGGCCGTTCATGAGAGTAATGGAATAGGTCAGCGGGTTGATCCACATGATGGCGCGGATGACACCGTGCGCGGTGGCCATGGGGAACAGCGAACCGGAGACCATCCACATGGGGACGAGAAGCAGGTTCATGATGGCGTGGAAGCCGGCGGTGGATTCCATCCTCCAGGCGATGACGAAACCGAGGCTGGCGAGGGTGAAGGAGATCAGAAAAATGGCGCAGGCGATGGGGATGAGATCCAGCAGATGGATGGAGACGCCGGCGAGCGGCGCGAAGACGAGGAAGATGAGGCCTTGAATCCAGGCCAGGGTGGCGGAGCCGAGAATTTTACCGAGCACGATGCTGGTGCGCGATGCCGGGGAGACCAGCATGGAGAGCAGGAACCCTTCCCGGCGGTCCTCGATGATGGTGATGGTGGAAAAGATGGCTGAGAACATCACGGTGAGGACCAGCGCACCGGAATAAAAGCGGCCGAGGTCGTTCGAACCGTAGCCCATCAGAAGCCAGAAAACCAGCGGCGATGCGACGACGCCCATCACCCGGCTTTTTTGGCGCCAGAAGCGCACTAGCTCGCGCTGCCAGAGCGTCGCGGCCGGCAAGAAGAAGCTACGCAATGGAG
>PLZX01000035.1:0-668 GCA_003152325.1 Bryobacterales bacterium
AGCAGCGGTGTGTATCACGGCTTCGTGCGGAGGTAAGCCAGCATATCTCACGGATGACGAGTCCGCGCGGATGCTCCTTGCGGCTGCGCCGGCCAGGCGCAGCCCTTGGGAGCCAAACTGGGATCCCGACCCTCACCGGAAGTTTTCCACCAGCATCAGGTCGCTGACCGGGGATTCCATTCTGGAGTACAGAATCGTGCGGCCGTCCGGAGAGACCGTGAGACCCTGCGAAACGTCGCCGAGATTCCGAGCCACCGTAGTGGACCTGCCGGTGGCCAGATTGTAGAACTGGAGCCGCGTCTCGCCTGCAGGTTGGTCGATATAGTAGATGCCTTTGTCGGACACCGTGAACGCAAGCTGAACGACTCCCTCCAGCACCTTGACGGGCTGGCCGCCGGAGGCCGGAATGCGCCATAAGGGACCCGGCTCGCCCCTGGTCTGCGTGTAATAGACGTAGGCGCCGTCTGGCGACTCGAAAACTGCAAACCCGGTGTTGTGTGCGACCTGGATTGCCTCCCCACCAGCCACAGGGACCTTCCAGATCTGATACTCTCCGGTTCGATTGGAGCTGAAGTAAATCCATTTGCCGTCCCGGGAGAAGCTGGGGACGTTGTCGTTGGCCGGATGGGAGGCGAGGCGGCGCGGCTTGCCGCCCGCCGCGGAGACTA
>PLZX01000035.1:701-2613 GCA_003152325.1 Bryobacterales bacterium
AAAAGCGACACGGCGGCCATCGGGGGAAAACTGGGGGGAAAAGTCCAGGCTGGTGGAGGTGATGGCCGCGCTGGGCGGAGAAGACGCCGGAGCGCCGGGGGCGGAGGTCGAGATGCGCCAGATATTTCTGACGTCGGTGCTTCGAACATACACCAGCCGGGACGGCCTGCCGGGCTGCGGGCGCGAGACAGCGGGCATTATCCCGTTCTCGCCCACGAAGGGGACTCGCGCCGGCGGGTGTCCGCCCGGGATGGCCGCCCTCCAGAGGCTTGTCCCGGTTGAATAGAGAATCTCCTTGCCGTCGGGCATCCACGCCAGGTAACCGGCGTTCCACATCAGTTCACCCACGTTCAGCGTGAGGCGCCTGGGTTCGCCGCGAGCCGTCAGACTCTTTCCCAGGGGAAGCAGGTAAACCTCATGACCGGGGAACGAAATGACGCGCTTGAAAATCAACCAACGGCCGTCGGGCGAGACCGCCGGGTTGACGTCGCCGGCCACGGGTGGCTGGGGATTGGTCAACTGCCTCTTCTCCCCGGTTTCGAGTGAAACCACGAACAAGGCGTCGGGCTTCCCCTCGCCCGCGGAATCCGTCACCACCACACAGGCGCTGTCGGGACACCAGGCGAGGAACGTCTGATTCCAGTAGGTCTCACCCAGCCGGATCTCGGACAACTTGCGTTCCGGCCCGCCCAGAGGGGGGATCAACCGCAATTCGCTTCTCCCGGTTTGCAGTATTGTTCCTCCGCGAGGAGATCCCAGCGACTCACTGCGGAGGAAGGCGATCCAGCGGCCATCGGGCGACCATGCCGGGTTGTAGTCGCTGCGCGGGTCGGTGGTCAGCCGCAAGGGCGAGCCGGCGCCGATCTGTTGCACGTAGATGTCGAAGTTATCCTGCCTGGGGCCATTCCACGCGAATGCTACGTGGTCGCCGTCGGGAGAAAACGAAGGAGAGCTCTTGAGACCGGGAACGGTGACGAGCTCGACCGCCTGAAGCGGCTCCTCCGGCTGCCCGGGCCACCACATCCGCCAAGCGAAAAAACCCGCAACCAGCAGCACTGGCAGCAGGGCCGCCCAAACCCAGCGCCGGCGCGGCGTCGTCGCCGCTTTCATCGCCGCCGCGCCCGAATCCGATTCCTCCTTCACTTCTTCCAGCGCGACCTTAAGGTCATCCATGTGCTGGAAGCGCCGCTCGGGGTTCTTGCGCAGGCATCGCGTGATGATCCTTTCCAGCTCCTGCGGGATCTCTTTGCGCAGCGTACTTGCCGGCTCCGGCTCGTCCTTCAGGATGGCGGAGAGAATTGAAAGCTTGGTGTCGCCGCGAAAGGCGCGCCGCCCGGTCAGCATTTCGTAGAGCACTGCGCCGAACGAAAAAATGTCGCTGCGCGCATCCACCGGCTTGCCCTCTGCCTGCTCGGGTGACATGTAGGCGGTAGTGCCTACGATGGTGCCTTCTTCCGTCCGCGGCCTGGCGGTGCGGGTCTGTTCTTCCTCGNNACGTTGCCGGGCTTCAGATCCCGGTGTACGATCCCCTTGCGATGCGCCGCCTCCAGCGCATCCGCCATCTGGATGGCCAGACGCAACGCCTCCGACACCGGCATCGGACCATGCAAGGGCCGGCCGTCCACATATTCCATCACCAGGTAGTTCGGCCCTACGTCGTAGAGCGTGCAAATGTGCGGATGGTTCAGCGCCGCCACGGCGCGGGCTTCACGCTCGAACCGGGCGTTGAACCGCGCCTCGGAGACTTTGATGGCGACCATGCGGTTGAGGCGCGTGTCCATGGCTTGGTAGACCGTGCCCATCCCGCCCGCGCCGATGACGCCTACGATCTGATAGGGGCCTAACTGCAAAGGGTGATTGAGCAACCCGCTTTCGGTCTGGTCGAGAAGAGACCGCACCTCGCAGCGCAGCT
>PLZX01000337.1 GCA_003152325.1 Bryobacterales bacterium
CACCGACGCCTGATTCTTGAAAAGTCATTGCCTTCCGATGGCCGCCAAGCCGCCGGCGGCCATGCTATGCGATTCACGCAGCCTCTGGTTGCAGTGCTCCGTCAGCGGAGCGCCGTGCCCGAAGTAAATCCGCCGTACATCGCGGGTACACAGCTTCTCCAATGCCGCGAGAAATCCGGTTTCATAGGTTCCCGTTGGCGAGGTGATCAGCAGGGGGGAGTCGCCGGCGAAGAGAACGCCCTCTGCCTGGTTGTACAGGCAGATCGAGTCGCTGCTGTGACCGGGGGTGTGAATCACCTCGAAGTACCCGTCGCCCATTTTGATGGTGTCCCCGTCGCGCAGCAGGCCATCGACGCCATCGATGTTCGGCGAAAACGCGAACACCTTGGGGCGGAACGCCTCGCGGACCCGCGGCAGAAGCGCGCAGTGATCAGAATGGCTGTGCGTCAGGACCACCTGTTCCACGGGCCATTTGCCGACCCCGGTGGGCGCCCGCTCGACGCTTGCCAGGATGGCCGGGTCCTGGCCCACATCCACCAGCGTATTGACGTCCTCCATCCGGCTGGCATCGCCGAGCACCAGGTAAACCTGGGAAGTATAGACCTGGCCACCGCTCTCCAACATCACAATGCGCATTCGCCGACCTCCAGTTTGCGGAATAACTGCCCGTCGGGAATCACCCGCTGGAACAGTGAGGCGAGTTCCTGCGGCATTTCCTGCGTGTGCTCGGTGGCGAAGAAGCCGCCGGGCCCGAGCGCCCGATGGAACATTCTGAGCACTTCGATCCTCTCCGGCGGCTGGAAGTGGAGCAGCACGTTCTTGCACAAAACCAGCGAGTATCCGTAACCGATTTCCTGGAACGATAGAAGATCGTGCTGCTGGTAGGCGACTCGTCGCCGGATGCTGTCGATTACGCGAAAGTACCCAGGGTTGCCGTTGGGTTCGAAGTACTTCTCGAGGATGCCCTCGGGCAACCGTGACAACTCGTCTTTCGGATACAGGGCCGCCTCGATCATGCGGGCAAACTGGCCCGTGCTTTCTACATCGGTTGCGTCAATGCGGAGGTTCTTGAACGCGAAGTGTCCCATCCGCTCGGCCAACATGATGGAAAGCGTGTAAGGCTCTTGCCCCATGGCTACGCCGGCGTCCCAGATGCGGGGATGGCTTCGACCCGACAGGCCCGGGATGACGTGTTCCGCCACCCGTTCCAGCACTTGTTGGTCGCGGAAGAAGAAAGTGAAGGCCAACTTTAGAACCTCCCTGCATCTTGGGGCACTAGTCCGGCCTCCCGGTGGCGAGATCCACCGTTCGCTCCGTATCGAGGACCAGAAGCAGTCGGCCCTTCAGCTTGTAAACGCCGCGGATGAGCTCTCTCGCGGCGGGATCGAGGTTCTCCGGCGGCCGTTCGTACGTAGCGGCATCCACATCCAGCACGTCTCCAATCTCGTCGACCAAGAGACTTACGGCGCCGTCCTCGGTGCGGACCACGATGTTCATCGGCGTCTGGTTTCCGGCGCGTGGCGGCAACCGGAGCCGCCGACGCATATCAACGGCGGTGACGATCTGGCCGCGTAGGTTGATCAGCCCTTCGATGACCTCCGGAGCCTGGGGCACGCGGGTCATCTGCTGGAATCGCAGCACCTCTTGGACGCGGAGAACATCCACGCCGAAAAACAAGTCAGCCACGAAGAATGTGGAGAACTGTCCGCTGGTTTGCGCCAGTTCGGATTTCAAGGCTGCGGTATCGGTCGCCATCAGTTATTTCTCCTCTCCCGCACACACCAGAGCCGCCTCGGAGGAAGCCAGCGCCGAGGCTAGTCGCGCCACCGATTCGAGCATGGCCTCCCGGTCGAGCTTCACCTGGCAATCCTGGAAATCCACCGGCTGGCCGGCTCGTGCAAGCACCTGCTCGGCCGAGTCAGCCAGCGCCAGAATCGGGATCGCCTGCCACTCCGGCCGTTTGCGCATGGCGGCGAGCAGAGCGGGGCTGCCGTTGGGCGGAAGATCCAGCGCCGTCACGACGACGTCCACCGGGTGCTGCTCCAGCCCGCGAATCGCTTCGTCCAGATTCGCCGCCTCCAGGACCCGATAGCCCGCCATGTCCAGGCCGCTCCGGATCAGGCCCCGCGAAAACGCCGAGGCTTCGGCGAGGAGGATACTCTTACCGTTCGCGGACCCAGCGGTGCACTGAAACCAATCCCCCGCAGCCGCTCGAATGACATGGTTGAGGTCGAGGAAATCCGCGACCCGCTTGCCCACTACCGCCGAGCCGAGCAGTCCATTGCGGCCGGTCTTCTGGCGCACCGTGACCGCCTCTTCGGCGACATCCAGGATCTGGTCAACCACCAAGCCCACGTTGCGATCGCCATCGTTGAAAACGATCACCTGCACCGGATCGGTCGTCTGGCCGTGGTCCGGCGCACCGGGTTCGAGTACGGCCCGGAGAGGAACCAGGGGCAGGATGCGGTTCCGGTATTGCACCACTTGGCAACCGCCCGCATGCTCGATGGACGACTGCGGAAATTCCTCGAGCCTGGCGACGAGAGAAAGCGGGACGGCCAGGCGCTCGAAGGAACCCGCCCGGAACAGGAGCAAGCGCTGCTGCTCGATGCCGGATTGCGTCTTCTGTTCGATCGCGGCGCGCGCCTGCTCACGGGATTCGGCCAGTACCCCGGAGCGCTGGCCGATTCCCAGCACGTCGAGGATGAGAGCCACGCGGCCATCGCCCATAATGGTCGCGCCGGCGTAGACGGTGAGGCCCTTCAACTGCTTCCCCAAGGGCTTGACCACGATTTCCTGGGTGTCGTTGATGCCATCCACCACAAGTCCGAACTGCCGGTCTTCGGCCTGCAGGACCACCATGCTCACCACCTCGGCCCGCTCGGCCGATTTCAGGCCAAGCACCTGATTCAGGTAGGCGATGGGCAAGAGAGTCCCGCGCCGGCGGTAGACCGGTGTTCCGTGCACACGCTCGATGTGCTTTTCTCCGGAATCTTCCTCCAGACGGATCAATTCGAGCAAGCTGACCTGGGGGATCACGAATCGTTCGCCACCGCTCGTGATCACCAGGCCGGGAATAATGGCCAGGGTGAGAGGGATTTTGAGCTTGACGGTAGTGCCTTCGCCGGGCCGGCTGAAGACGTCGACGATGCCGCCGATCTTCTCAATGTTGGACTTCACCACGTCCAAGCCGACCCCGCGTCCCGAAACGTTGGTGATCGTTTTGGCCGTCGAGAAACCGGGCTGGAAGACCAGGTTCAGGGCCTCCCGATCAGTCAGCTTCTCCGCGTGTTCGGGCCGCAGAAGGCCCTTCTCGATGGCCTTCTGTTTCACCCGTGCGACGTCAATTCCCGCCCCGTCGTCCCCGATTTCGATGTTGACTTGCCCGCCTTCGTGATAGGCGCGAAGGGTCAATCTTCCTTGTGGCGGCTTGCCCATTCGCATGCGGACTTCCGGCGGTTCGATGCCGTGGTCGCACGAGTTCCGGACCAGGTGAACCAGCGGGTCCTTGATGGCCTCGATGATGGTCCGGTCGAGTTCCGTCCCGGCGCCGTCCATCTCCAGCCGGATCTGCTTGCCCAGGGCCACCGCCATGTCGCGCACCACGCGCGGTAGCTTGTTCCAGACCATCCCGATGGGTTGCATGCGCGTCTTCATGACGCCTTCCTGCAGCTCGGTGGTGATCAGGTTCAGCCGCTGTGAGGTCACGTTGAGAGCCGCATCCTCCCGTTCGGTGTTGAACTGGAGGATCTGATTGCGGGTCAGCACCAACTCCCCCACCAGATCCATGAGCTTGTCCAGCAGCCCCACCCCGACCCGAATGTTCGCATCCGCCACGGCGGAAGACTTTCCGGCGTCCGCCTCGGGCTTCTTGCTTTCGGAAAGCTCGGAGGAGCCGTTGTTGTCCGGAGGTTCCGCCAGGGGACCAGGCGACCCCGCTGTACCGAGCTGGCCGGGGCCGGGCTGGCTCTCGATCGCGGCCGTCAACTGCGCCGCGACGCGCAGACGTTCGGCGAGGTCCTCAAAGCGGTCCGGACCTTCCTCCCCGCTCGCTTCGATGGAGGCCAGCACCTTTCGAGTAGCGTCGACCGTGTCCAGGATGAGGGATACCAAGGACGGACTGAGTTCTCGCCGACCATCGCGCAACTGGCTCAGAAGGCTCTCGGCCTGATGGGTAATCCTCTCCAGAGTCGAAAACGCGAGGAAGCCGCACGTGCCCTTAATGGTGTGAATGGTGCGAAAGATGCTAGCCAGCAGCGCCGCGTCCCTTGGGTGCTTCTCGAGTTCGACTAGCTCCTGATCCAGGCGCGAGAGGTTTTCATGGCTCTCGACTAGGAATTCACGAATCACGTCCTGATCTTGCATGCGCTTCTCCTCCACCGGCCCAAAAGACTCCGGCCCCTAGACGTTCACTGGGCTGGGGCCCTTCCTGGCAACCTTTTGTTTCTGTGTGCAGTGGGCTGCTTCCACACACAAGAAACACATCGGCCGGTGAAGGGGGAACCTTTATACCTGGATTTCTAACGCGAACAACGGAGGGATCGCATTTGGTAGTCTCGGCAGGTCAGGAAAGTACCACAACCGAAGTGTACGGATTCGCGTATACCTCCGCATGTCTTGCTCTAGCGGAGCCCCAAGCCTATTGTCGGGTAGAACAGGAGTAAACGATGACCCAAGACTGCAAGGTCTGCATGGCACCACACGATGAAGAGATCCACGCCGCCACCAATCGCGTCCTCGGGTGGTTCCGTGCCCAGGTCACGAGATCCCTGCACGACGCAGCGGATGATCCGATGCTGAGCGAGGGGGAAGAACTCAGGGCGCCCCAGTTCAACGCCGCCTGAAGACTTTGGGTGTTGGCCGCTCCCCGCAAGGAAGCTGAGAAACACCCGCATTCTGGTGGAGCGCTCCGCCGTCCTTCAAATGCTATGGTTAAATACATCCCACAATCTACAGGAGCTCGCTATTTGTCTCTTGGTCAGTCCCTCGGATATACGTTTGTTTACCTGATTCTTTGCAGCGTGGCGGTGGCTCAACCCGAGTTGGCGCCTCCTCCACGGTGCAGCGTGGCGGCCTTGCCGGCTATTGACGATCCGGAGGCTCTTGCGTTTGAGGCCAGTGTGGGCACCACAGAGGTGGTCGATACCGCGGATCTGACGCCTGCGACGGCACGGGCGCTGACGCGCTTTCAGCAGGTGGTGACATCGGCGGGCGGAACGTTCGAGCTGAAGTCGGCCTACCGGCCGCCGGCCTATCAGGACCACCTCCAGGCGGTCTGGGACAAGTGGATGCTGGAACTCCGCCGCAACCTGAAAAAAGGTTGCCAGGCCTTGCGGACGGAGGTCGGAGAAGACTTTGCACGGCATCATCTGATGGAATCGCAGAGGCCGGTATCCTATTCCGACCACACGCGCGGGGTAGGTTTCGACGCGACCGTCATCATGCCCGCGGGTGCACGGCTGAAGATGCGGCGGGTGAGTGTGGACCTGCTGGCTTTGCTGGTGGGGGTGCGGCGTCCGGACATTCTGCACGACCCGGTGCATTTCCGCCTGGTACCGAGCGGTCGGGTTCCAGGGTAGGCCTGCTGCGGCCCCCTGCTGCCACCAGAAGACCGTTCCTTTGGCCGCCGCGCGCAGTTGTGCCATGAGTTGCCGGGCTGGTTCGAAATCGGGCTTGATGCACAGAGCCGCCTCGCACTCGGCGATGGCGTCCGGCAGCCGGCCGGGTGCCGGCGCAGCGGAACTCACAGCAGCGCCTTAGCGTGCCACGACATGGCAAGATCGTAGATTCCCGCCAATACCAAGGCCCACACAACTGATCTGCCGGCGTTTGTGCCAGACGAACCCGTAGTCGGACAGGTGCTCGTGTCGAATCCGCATGATAAAAAGCAGCGCCAAGCCTTCAAACATGAACTGGTAGGTGGCGAGGGCAAAGACCATCAGCAAGCCGCTGCCGTGCCGCAAAAGCGGATCTAACACCGGTTCGACCGCGTAGCAAACAACAAAAAACGCTACTGCGATCGCAAGGTCGATGCCTGCAGCGGGACGATTTATCGGGGACCGCAACTCAGACGAGTCGACCACGCACGCTCATTCTCTCACGTTGAACGCGCAAGCGAACGGCGCGACATCGCGCAGACAGGCAGACTGCCGATATCACCACTGGAGCTCTACCGCTGGCCTTGGCGGATGCAATTAGCTCGTTCAGCTCCGTCATTCTGTGGTCGGCTCGGTCGCCACCTTTCAAAATGCAGGACGTCCCCACAACGTACGGATTGAAGGTGTTCATCCAGCTTGCATGATACCAGGGCCGCCCGCGGCCGAGAAAAGTTTGTTCCAGGTCCCGAGATTCCCTGCGGCGTCGCCTTTACCACGCCGCTGATCGTCGCGTCGGTGGCCGGATTCGCTTGGGTCGCCGATTGTGGCCGACGGCCCGGAAGTGCTATAGGTCAAGGAGTAGGGAGCCGTGACCACGCGTCAACAGAAGGTTCACACTCAACTCGGCCGATCCGCAGTCCAGATCTTTGCCGCCAGTGATCGCATGAACCAGGTTCTTATCGAACATCTTGACCCTACCGCCTGGACAGCCAAACCGCCCGGCAAGGCCCGCACCATTGCGGCGATCTTCACGCACATGCACAATGTCCGCTCCAAGTGGGTCAGGCTTACAGCTCCGCACCTCAAGGTTCCGCCCCAGCTCAACTCGCGCACTGCACGCCGCGGCAGGCCCGTGCGGGATTGGCCGAGAGCGCCGCTCGCTGCGCGGAGA
>PLZX01000158.1:0-4026 GCA_003152325.1 Bryobacterales bacterium
ACGGGCGTGCCCTGCGTGGTGGATCTGGCGGCCATGCGCGACGCTCTGGCGGCGATGGGCGCCGACCCCGGCCGCGCCAATCCGCTGATGCCCGCCGACCTGGTGATCGACCACTCCGTCCAAGTGGATCAGTTCGGCACGTCCGGCGCATTCGATTTCAACGCACAGCTCGAGTTCCAGCGCAATCGCGAGCGCTATTTGCTGCTGCGATGGGGACAAACGGCCTTCCGCAATTTCCGCGTGGTCCCGCCCGACACCGGAATCGTGCACCAGGTGAACCTGGAGTATCTGGCGCCGGTGGTCTTCCGTTCCGGTGGGCTGGCCTATCCGGATTCGGTGGTGGGAACGGATTCCCACACCACCATGATTAACGGCTTGGGAGTGCTGGGCTGGGGGGTGGGCGGAATCGAAGCCGAGGCCTGCATGCTGGGCCAACCGGTTTCGATGTTGCTGCCGCCGGTGATCGGTTTCAAACTGTACGGCAGGTTGAACGAGGGCTGCACCGCCACCGACCTGGTTCTGACCATCACGCAGATTCTGCGCAAGAAGGGCGTGGTGGGCAAGTTCGTGGAGTTCTATGGCACGGGATTGAGCGCGCTGAGCCTGGCGGATCGTGCCACGGTCGCCAATATGGCGCCGGAATATGGCGCCACCATGGGATTTTTCCCTGTGGATCGGGAGACGCTCGCATACCTCAAGTTCACCAACCGCGATGCCGCTTTGATCGAGTTGGTGGAAGCTTACACCAAAGAGCAGGGCCTCTTCCGCACCGACGCGACGCCCGACCCGGTGTATGCCGACACGCTGGAGCTGGATCTGGCGACGGTCAGGCCATCGATGGCCGGGCCCAAACGGCCGCAGGACCGTGTGGAGTTGCCGGACGTAAGACAGAATTTCCGCGCGGCGTTCCCGGGACCGGAGCAACGGGTCACAGCGGAGATTGCCGGCGAATCGTTCGAGATCGGGAACGGCGCGGTGGTAATTGCGGCCATCACCAGTTGCACCAACACCTCGAATCCCTCGGTGATGCTGGCGGCGGGCCTGGTGGCCAAGAAGGCGGTGGAGCGCGGTTTGCAGGTGAAGCCGTGGGTGAAGACCAGTCTGGCGCCGGGATCGAAAGTAGTGATGGACTACTATCGGCAAGCGGGCCTGATGCCGTATCTCGAAAAGCTGAATTTCCACCTGGTGGGATTCGGCTGTACTACGTGTATCGGCAACAGCGGGCCACTGCCGGAGCCGGTGGCGCAGGCGGTTCAGAAAGAGAGCCTGGTGGTGGCGGGCGTGCTCAGCGGCAACCGCAATTTTGAAGGCCGGATCAATCCGCTGGTGAAGGCCAACTATCTGGCGTCGCCGCCGCTGGTGGTGGCCTACGCGCTGGCGGGAACCATCGATATCGACCTCTCCACCGACTCGCTGGGGCAGGATTCCGATGGTAAGCCGGTCTACCTGCGGGACATCTGGCCCTCGAACGAAGAAGTATCGAGCACCTTGCGGATGGCCATCAACCAGGGCATGTTCGAGCACGAATACGCCCGGGCCTTCGATGGCGATGCGAACTGGCAGGGCCTCTCGGTGCCCACCGGTAACATCTACAAATGGGATGACGCTTCCACTTACATCAAGAAGCCGCCTTACTTCGACCAGATGGTGGACCCCGAGACTTCGGTGAACGATTTCCACGGAATGCGGGTGCTGGCGCTGCTGGGCGATTCGGTGACCACCGACCACATCTCGCCGGCGGGATCGATTGCCAAAGACAGCCCGGCGGGAAAGTACCTGATCGCGCAAGGCGTGCAGCCGAGCGACTTCAATTCCTATGGCGCACGACGCGGCAACCACGAAGTGATGGTGCGGGGCACGCTCGCCAACATCCGGCTGCGCAATCAGCTAGCGCCGGGCACGGAAGGCAGTTGGACCATCCACATGCCGAGCGGCAGGCAGATGTTCATCTACGACGCGTCGGTAGAATACCAGAAAGATGGCGTGCCGCTGATGATCCTGGCCGGCAAGGAATACGGCTCGGGTTCGTCGCGCGACTGGGCGGCGAAAGGCGTAGCGCTGCTGGGTGTGCGCGCGGTGATTGCGGAGAGCTTCGAGCGCATCCATCGCAGCAACCTGGTTGGCATGGGTGTGCTGCCGCTGCAATTCCAGGCGGGCGAGACGGCGGCTTCGCTGGGACTGACGGGCAAGGAGACATTCCACATCGAGGGCGTGAAGGCGTCGCTGAATGGCGGCGGGCGGAAGGCCGAGGTACGGGCAGTGTCGGATGACGGCGCCGAGAAGAAGTTCACGGTGGTGGTGCGGGTAGACACACCGCAAGAAGTTGAGTATTACCGGAATGGCGGCATTCTGCCGTACGTGCTGAGGCAGTTGGCGGGGTAGGAAAAAAGCCCCAACGTTCCGGCGAAGGCTCAGTCAAGTAAGTGAGGGTGTATGCCTGGATTCAGGTTCGCGATCGTCCTGTTTCTCGCAACGTTGCCGGTTCTGGCGCAGCCTTGCGAAGTTCCTGCCAATGTAAAGACCGCCATCGACACGGCCGGCGTGAATCCGGGTAAGCCGCTCGACGAGCGCGCGGCGGCAGCCCGGAGAGTCCGCGACCAGTTCCCGGACGACTACTACGCGCACCGGTTCTATCAGGAACAGTACGTGACGAACGGCCTGTTCGCGAAGCCGGTGCAAGAGGAATACAAAGCCCTTCTGGACGCTCATGCGGACGATCTGATGTACCAGATGTTGTACGCCCGCACGTTGAAGGGCACGAATACCCGCGAAGCGATTGCGCTGCTGGACAAGATTCTCGACAAGCAGCCGGATTACATGCTGGCGCACCAGAAGCTGACGGAGATTTATTCGGCGCCGGCGTTTCTCGACCTGCAGAAGCTGCGGAACCATCTGGAGGGCTACTGGCAGGGTTGCCCGTCGTCGCTGACGGGCTACTCCCTGGCCGGGCGCGTCATCGACTCGGATTTTCTCGAACACGCCGCGGTCAGCTTGCGGAAGCTTTTGGAGGGCCGGACGGACAACGAGGCGCTCGGGCTTTACGGCACTTTATGGTCGTTGGAGTTCAAGAGCGTGCCGCTGGCCGGGCAGGAGCCCGTCCGCGAGCGAATCCGCAGGGACGTGGCGCGGCTGCGCGGGGTAGAGCTTGAGGGACATCCCTTTTTGTTGAGTGACCTCCGTCAGGCGTATGACGTGCTTGGCGATAAGGACGGGTTGAAGTGGGTGGAACAGCATATGCCGAAGAAGCAGGGGGCGCCGAGCTCGGGCGCCGGCCCCGCGGCGGATGCCATCACCCAGTGGCGGGGGGCCCATCCCTACAAGGCGAGCGAGCGTGAGGCTTACCAGGACGGGCTGGTTCTTCAGACCGCAGAATGGATCAAGCAATGGCCTGACGATCCACAAGCGCGCTCCGAGCGCTTCATGGNNGGCGCATCCGGCATATATGTCTCCGTATATGACGGTTGCGAGTTTTTATTCGCTGCACAATATGCGCTACAGCGAGATGCCCGATCTCCTGGAGAAAGGGCTGGCGAACACGCCGTCGTTACAGGTAACAACAGTGCCGGCTGCGCCCGTATCAGATCTCTACCTGCCCAGCAGCCGGACGGCGAGCGCGCAAGCCTATTTCGGCGCACTCGCCCAAATGAACTCGGCGGTAACTATCTACATCAAGATCAGGAATTACGACAAGGCGCATGAAATGCTGGCCAAGCTGGGTCCACCGCTCATGGAGGCAATGAAATCGGCAACGGAGGCCGAGAGAAGGCAGTGGGGAAGCTCCGAATACATGTACTGGAGCAACATGTCGCGACTGGCGCACATCGAGGGTCGCAAGCTGGACGCTCTGGAGGCCGACCGTAATACATATTTTGCCAATCCCGGGTACAGCTTTTCGAATAGTGATTACCTGAAGTCGGCATTGCGGGAGCAATGGAAGGCCTTGAAGGGCACCGAGGAAGGGTTTGACTTATGGGCCACCAAGCCCGGTGAGACCGCGCCGCCGGCGGCACCGAAACCAGCGCCGGC
>PLZX01000158.1:4061-4447 GCA_003152325.1 Bryobacterales bacterium
GGGCCTGATTCTGCCATTCCTCGATCAGAACAAGTACACGTTTCCGGTTCTGCCGGCGAGCGTGTACGTGAACAAGCTGGTTCCGGAGCTGAGCATTCCGCGGAACTGGATCGTGGACGCGAATGGCGTGCTGAAGACCGAGCGGATCGGGTTTGGGAGCGGCGACGACAAGTGGGTAGATGAGATGATCGCGGCGATGGAGAAGGCGCGCGGGCCGGCAGCGGACCGATGAAGAGAGCCGCCTTACCTTTGCAACAGCCGGATGCCGCCGTTGGACGTGCTGAGGTCGATCAAGGGACCGCCAGTGCCGATGACCCCATCCAGACGGTTGCGGCTGATCTCGCCTTGCGTCCTGATCGAGAAATCCGTGGTGACGGAAGAGTTGG
>PLZX01000101.1 GCA_003152325.1 Bryobacterales bacterium
CTGGAAGTTTGTCGACAATGCCATCGCGAACGTCAAGCAGTTTTTCGGCGGCGAAGCCTGGGTGTTGGGCCAGCATGCCTTCGCCAATATCGATCCCGTGGTCCTGGGTCCGCAGTTACGCAGCCGGTATCACAAAGACTATATCGCCAACTGGCGCGCTTACCTGGCGGCTTCTGAAGTAGTCCCCTACCGCAGCATCGCCGACGCAGCTCAGAAACTCGGCCAGTTGTCGAGTAACCAATCTTACTTACTGGGAGCGCTCTGTGTGGCTTCGATGAATACCGCGGTGCCCGACGAGGAGACCAGCGCTCCGTATCAGCCGGTGCAATACGTGATGCCGCCAGCCTGTACGGACCGCTACATCCAGGACCACAACAGCTCTTACACCAGCGCGTTGGTCAGCTTGCAGTCGTCCATAGACCGGGTGGCCAAAAGCGGTACGGACGTGAAGGATGACCTGGTATCCCAGACCATGGCGGATGCCACCAACGCCTACAAGGTAACCCGCCAGATCGCTCAGAATTTCCGCATCGACCGGGAAGGCAACGTTCACGGGATGGTGCAGAAGTTCATGGAAGACCCCATCCGGCAGGCCGAAGCAATACTCGGGCGGCTGGGCCCGGCCCAGCTCAACACAGAGGGCCGGCGCTTCTGCGGGGAATTCGCCGACCTGACGAAGAAGTATCCGTTCGACACCAACGCCAAGGTGGACGCGACGCTGGATGACATCAACGGGATCTTCCGTCCGGGTGAAGGCAAACTCGCGACCTTCTTCGACAGTACGTTGAAAAACTATCTCGAACGGCGCGGCAACGAATATGTCCGCCGCGCGGACAGCCGCGTCCAAGTTACGGACGCTTTCCTGCGGTTCCTGAATCGCGCCACGGCGCTGGGGGATGCGCTGTATAAGAACGGCGCCAAGGATGCGAACCTCACTTACAACATGAAGGCCCTGCCGGCTGAAGGATTGAAGAGCGTGACCCTCAGCCTGGACGGGCAGGTCCTGAAGTCCGGCGGCGCGGGCGGGGATTCGAAGGACTTCACCTGGCCCGGGAGTTCCGTCCGCGGCGCCAAACTTTCCGGCAGCCTGGGCGGAGGCGACTTTAGCTTCATCACCTACGACGGCCTGTGGGCGGCCTTCCGCTTCTTCGGCGACGCCGACCTCTTCAAGGCCAGCGGCTCCGGCTATACTCTGCAATGGGTGCCAAGACAGGGCCAGGCGGGCCAGCCCATGCGGCTCGACAACGGCAAGGCGCTCACGCTACCCTTCCTGCTCGACCTCAAAGGCGCCCCGCCCATTTTCCAAAAGGGTTATCTCTCCGGCTTCCAGTGCGTATCGGATGTGGCGCGCTGATACTTGCGTCTTACAACATAGAGAGCGATGCCGCTCGCAATCGCGGCGGCCACCACGAGTAACTGCCGCGGGTCGGACTCCGGATCGCGCAGCGTCGAGATGAGTAAGAATCCCGCACAGCCAAGCGGCGCGAGAGTTACTAAGACGACTCCGGCCCATCCACCGGGAATGCGGAAAGGCCGCTCCATCTCCGGCTGCTTCCATCGCAGGACAAGGAGTGCGACGTACTCAAGCGAGAGCGCCGCGGAGTAAAGCAGCACATCGATCACAACCAACTTGCCGAAAGATAGCGCCGCAAACAGGGAGGAGACTGCACAAGAGCTAATGAGCGCGCCCACAGGCATGGCGGTGCGCGTCGAAACGGCGGCCAGCGGCGCGGGCAGCCAGCCATCGCGAGCCATGACGTAGGGCAGGCGCGAGGAGTAGAGCAACTGGCTGTTGAAGATGGACCACATGGCTACCAGCGCCGCTCCAGCCAGCAGCAAACCAAACCAATGGCCGCCCGCCAGCGCCGCAATCACGGGCCAGCCCTGGGATTCGCTCCATGCTTCCGGGCTGGTGGTGACCGCGAGCCCGGCAAAAACCGGCGCCAGGTAGGCGGCGATCGTAACCACCATCACTACCGCCAGCGCGCGGGGATAATTGCGGCGCGCGTCGTTGACTTCGCCGGCGAAAGTGGACGTGTTATCCCAACCCATGTAATTCCACAGCACGGTCGAAAAGCCCAGAGTGAGAAGGCCGGCCTGGTGATTGGTCTTCAATTCGCGCGTAACCAGGGACCAGGTCTCATGCAGCGCTCCGGCCGATCTCAACGCAACCACCACCAGGACGGCGAATGGAAGGAGCACCAGCGCGGTGTTCCAGGCGGCGCTCTGGCCGACCGCCGAAATGCCTCGCCAGTTCACCAACAGCGCGCTTGCAATGACCGCCAGCGCGACGGCCCAACGGCACAGCAAAACGCTCCACGAGGCGAAGCCATGCTCGTCCAGCCGCAGCCAGGGATAAAAGAAGGCCAGGTAATTGACGAATAGAACGGGATAGATGGCAACATCGATGAAGGTATAACAGAGCGTCCACCAGGCTTCCTGCACGCCCCAGAAATCGCCGAGGGCGGTTCGCACCCAGACGTAGTAACCGCCGTCTGCGGGCATCATGCTGGTGAGTTCGGCCACCATCAGAGCGATCGGCAGACTCCACACCAGCGGCGCCAGCACGATCAACGCGACGGCCCAACCGCCGCCAACCGCCGCCACTACGGGCTCCAGCCCGTAAGCCCCGCCGCACACCACGAAGAAGACCACCCCGATCAGCGGCAGCAGGTTCAGGCGCCGGGAATCCGGCAGATCGAGAGGGATTCTCATTGGCAGTTGTTAATGCGACGGTTGTTGCTGCGGCGGCTCGACGGCGTGATAATCGCGCGCGATGCGGGCAGTGTAGTCTTCGAGCAGCTCACGCACGCGCGCCGGGCGGGGCGAGCGGACGATGAGGCCGATGTGGTGCGACTTCTCCATCTTCCAGACCACCTCCGGATCGGCAAATTGCGATGTGTCGGGATGCTCCTGCCGCGCCAGCGACACCAACAGCCCGGCGTAGTCTTCGCGGGATTGAGGCGGCGCGTAGGGAACGTGGCCGCCGGCCAGTTCCACCTTGGCCCACTCCGCCCAGAGGTTGATACCGGTGGCTGCTTCCACCAGCTCGGCGATGTGCGCGCCGCCGACGCGCGCCGAAGTCTCCAGAAAATAGACGTGTCCGTCGTCGCGGCCAATGATGTACTCAGTGTGCGAGACGCCGCGCAGCAGTCCCAGCCCTGTGAGGACGCGCTGGTTTTCCGCCAGCAGCCGCCGCGCCGTCTCCGATTCCCGCTCCAGAATGCGCGTGGTGAAGATGCCGCCGGCATGCGCCACCTCAAGCGGCGGCTTGCCATAGCCGCTCGAGATGGCGAAGCGGACCTGGCGCTCGAAGACGATGGAATCCACGTGGAAGATATCGCCGGCGACAAACCGCTCCAGGACATAGCGGAACTGCTCATCTCCAAGCGCGTGGACCGTTTCCCAGACCTCTTGCGCGCTCGCCAGCTTGCGGATGCCGATGGCGCCGGCCATGGAACGCGGCTTGAGCACCCACGGCCCCGGCACGCGCTCCAGAAACGCGGCCACCTGCCCATGGTTCAGCACGTGGACGAAATCGGGCACGCGGATGCCGGCATCGGCTGCGCGCATGCGCATAGCGAGCTTGTCGCGAAAGTAATGCGCGGTGGTCTCGCCCATGCCCGGAACGCGCAACTGCTCGCGCAACATGGCCGCCACCTCGACGTCGAAATCGTCGAGCGGCACGATGCGGTCGAAGCTGCGCGTGCGCGCCAGGTAAGCGACGGCATTCAGCGTGTGCGTGAGATCCCACCGATGGTGGTCGTCCGCCATGTAAAAGATTTCGTCCATGCTTTCCGTAGGGAAACGCGCCTCCTGCCGGATGCTCTCCGAAGTGAGCAGCACCACGTTCCAGCCCTGGCGTTTGCATTCGCGCAGAAACTCATGGCCCTTTTCATAGCTCGCCAAACAGAGGATAGTCATGATGCGATGAACCCCGCGGAAGCTCCCACCCACTCAAAACCTTTATTGTGATCGACGCCCATCTGCGTGCCGCGCCCCATGCGAACGATGGTGTTGACGGCGCGCATTTCCTCCTGCCAGAGGTACATGATGCGCACCTCGATCTTAGCCGGGCCGGCCGGCGTTTCCACCAGCGGCGCGAAATCCACGCGCTCTTGCAGCAGATAATCGCCGCGCCGCGCGGCCGGCACGGCATCGATCTGCTCCTGCGTGGGCCCCACTACCACGCCCAACCCGGCGAAGGAATAGAGCGGCTTGAGAACGTAGCGTTCGGACTGGTCGATTCGATCGACGCGGTCCAGAAACTGCGCGGCCGGCGCGGCCGGATGATGCAGGTAAGGCAGTGAAAACTTGCTGAGTCGGAAAAACCAGTTGGGATGACCGGCCCACTCGACATCGAGATCGTCGCGAAAGTCGAAGGGCATCTCGATCGAGCGGCGCTCCAGTTCGTCCACAATGACGCGGTTGTAAATGCGCTCCACCGGCGTCCACTGGCCGTCGCGCTCGTACCAGAGGCGGTTGGCCCGCTTGCGCACCGCGCGCACATCCACGGTGCGCACGCCGAACAAGCGCTCCGTCACCGTGAAATCGCAGCGCGTCTTTTGCCGCTCCGGGTCGATCTCCAGCAGGATGACGTTGGCCGGATCGTGCGCGCCCACAATGGCCTCCCCGAGGAGCGCGTGGTACCGGTCGAGCGGCAACCCGCCCGGCAGAGCCGCCAGGCCAGCGTCGAGCCCATAGGCTTCGCGATAGCATTCGGCCATCACCGGCTGATACGAGTACAAAGACGGAAAGCCCTGAATCTCCACCAGGCGTGGCTCGTGTTGCGCGTCGAGCCCGAAATCGGCCTGCACAAACAGCGGAACCGCGGACTCCCTGGGCACACGGTAGCGCTCCGGGATGGCGGCGCGCGAATCGCGCTGGTACTGTTCGTCGGCCAGCAACTGCTCCACCATCTCGCGCCCATAGCGTGCCATGCGATCGATCAACGGCGCGGCCAGGAAGCACGGCGTCTCGCTGTGGCGGAACCGCGTAGCGCCCCCGCTGCCCTCCTCAAGCAGAGCGAGAAAGCGGGTGTATGCGGCCGGCGTCCAGTCGCGGTTAAACTTCCGCCGAAGCGAGGGTATCAAAGAGAAACGCTCCGCCGCGCATGATCTGCCGGCCGTCGATCCAGATGTCGAACTCGCGTCCCACGACGTCGATATGGGTGGACGAGTACCAATCGGCGCCGGTGTGCGCGCCATACGGATTGCCGAAAGCGATGTGGATGCCGGGGATTTTTTCGTCCTGCAGGATGTTGCCGATGACATCGTGCACACCGATGTTGGTGCCGATGGCGAACTCGCCGACGCGGTCGCTGAACTCGTCGGTGTGGCAGTAGTTCCAAAACTCGCGCTCCAGCTCGTGGTTCGCGCAGCGGACTTCGCGCAGGCGGCTGTCTTCCACGCGAATGGTGAGCGGCGTAGCCCCCAGGTCGCCATATTTCTCGCAGAGGTAGTCACCGACGACGCCGTCGATGACGAACGTGCCGTCCACACGCTCAGGCGTGGTGAAGGTTTCGCCACCGGGGAGGTTGCCCCACTTGTTCGGGCTGATGATGCCGCTGGTCTTCAGCCATTTCAGGCGCGGCGAAAACTGCGCCACTAGATGGGTGCCGGCGGGGTTGGTGGCGCGGATTTCGCGGGCCGCGCTGGCCATGCGCCACACCTGCGTGCTGATGCGGTCCACCTCTCCGAAATCGGCGCGCATGCCTTCCAGCATGATGCGCCGGTCGATATTGACCATGTGCGCGTGGCGCATCTGGCGGCGGTTGACCACGTCGGTCATCTGCATGCGCGTGGGGAGTTCGTGGGCCTGGGCACGCACCGCGAAAATGCTCACCTGGCTGGTCTCCATGTCGTCCAGCACGGCGCGCGGCATCTCAACCAACGGGCGGGGCGCCAGGTCTTCCAATATCCAGGCGTTGTAGACTACGCCGAGTTTTTCGAGCTCGGCAGCGAGCGAGGCGGCGATTTCCCGGCAGGCCACGTCCGTGATCAGCGTCACTTTCTCATTGGGCTGAATGCGCAGGCAGGCCACCACCGCGTTGCGCGCGCCCGGCTCCAGGTCGGGAGCAAAGGCAATCTGGCGCAGTTGTTCACGTCCCGTCATTGTGCTGCGCCTGCAGCCAGGCCGCGTTCCGTTTCGGTAATCATGTAGTCCACAACCCGTTTCAGGTCTCCGGTTTCGTGAAAGACTTTCAACTGGCGGTCGGCGCCAGTGCCCTCTTCCAGGATTCGTTCGATATAGCTGATTTCCTGGCGGCTGCCGAGTTCGTCCACCACGTCGCTGACGAATTCCAAAATCTCGCCGATCAAGCGCCGCGTCGGCACTTCCTCCTGCTTGCCGAAATCGATCAGCTTGCCGTCCAGGCCATAGCGCGCCGCCCGCCATTTGTTCTCCATGAGGAGCGCGCGGCTGTAGTGGCGGAAAGTCAGATTCTGCTTGTGCAACTGGTACAGCTTGCCGATCACCGCCTGGCAGAGCGCCGCGATCGCGATGGTCTCCTCCAGGCGCATGGGCATATCGCAGATGCGGAATTCGAGCGTCGGGAAATGCGGATGCGGGCGAATGTCCCACCAGATCTTCTTGGCGTTGTCGATGCAGTTGGTGCGAATCAGCAGGTCCACGAAGTCTGCGAATTCCGACCAACTGGTGAACAGATCCGGGATGTTGGTGCGGGGGAATTTGTCGAAGACCTTGCAGCGGTAGGAGTGCAGCCCGGTCTCCATGCCCAGCCAGAACGGCGAGTTGGTGGACAACGCCAGGATGTGGGGCAGAAAATAGCGGGCGGCGTTCATGAGCTGGATGGCGGTCTCGCGGTCTTCGACGCCGATGTGCACGTGCAAGCCGAAGATCAGGTTGGCGCGCGCCACCATTTTCATGTCTTCGACGATGGTGTGGTAGCGCTCGTCGGGGTAGATGTCCTGGCTGGCCCAATGAGCGAAAGGATGCGTTCCTCCGGCGGCCAGGCGCAGACCGTTGGCGCGCGTCAGCCCCACCATCTGGCTGCGGATATCGCGAATCTCTTCCTTGGCTTCCTGAATATTGCGGCAGACGCCGGTGCCGATCTCAACCACCGACTGGTGCATCTCCGGCTTGACGCGCTCAGCCAGCAGCGTCTTGCCCTTCTGCAAGATCTCCGCGTGGATGTGCGAACGCAGATCGCGCGTTTCGGGATCGACCGTCTGATACTCTTCTTCGATCCCGATGCTGAGACTGGGCGCCGTGACGCCGCTCATGGCCGGTCTCCCGCCAGGAACCGGCTCCACCGCAACTCCGGCGCCTGGGGCGGCGCGAGCGCTCGCGAGACCGCCATTTCGGCCACCGCGTCCACCACCCAGCGAAAATTATCGGCCCCCACCGATTCGAGCGCCGCGTCGGGCGCCGGATTCATGAAATCGATGGCGTAGGGAACGCCGTCTTCCACCGCGAACTCAACCGTGTTGAGGTCGTAGCCCAGCGCACGGCAGAGCGTCAGCGAATCGGCCACGATGCGCTGTTCGAGTTCCGGCGCGGGGGGCGGATTGCCGGGCACATACCGCAGGTGAGGCGGGGCGCCCGGATCGTAGCGCATCACACGCACATGACGCTGGTCGATCACGTAGCAGCGGAAGTATTCCTGAAAATTCACGCCGCGCTGCAGGGTCATGCAGAGATCGCCCGAGTCGTCGTAAGCCGCAAAGAGCTCTTCAGGCGAAGTAACCTTGTAAACGCTCTTCCAGCCGCCGCCATCGTGTGGCTTCAGAAACGCGGGAAAGCCGACATACTCGAAGATGGCCTGCCAGTCGAGCGGGTGCTCGAGATTGCGCATGGAGCGGTCGGTGGTTCCCTCGGGGTGTTTTTTGTGCGGCAGTAAGACGGTGGGCGGCACGGCCACGCCGAGCTTCAAGGCCAGCGCATAGTTGAAAAACTTGTCGTCCGCGCTCCACCAGAACGGGTTGTTGATGACCCTCGTGCCGCTGAGCGCGGCGTTTTTGAGGAACGCACGGTAGAACGGGATGTCGTGGGAGATGCGGTCGACAATCACGTCGTANNCCCATCGAGTTGATGCGGTCCACCAGCGCCGGGGGAAACGACTCTTCCATGCCGTAGAGAACGCCGATTCGGGCCATACCTTCCCCTCTATTTCACAAAATACTTGTGAGCCATCTTCTGCCACCACGGCCAATCGTGGCCAAAGCCTTCCCACACGTCCAGAGTGTGCGGCACCCCTTTGATGCCGAAGGCGTGGGCCAGCTTCACGTTTTGATCGAACAGCGGATCGCCGTTACCCACCACCAGTACATAATAGCTGCGGCGCAACCGCTCCAGGAACCACTGGTCCTCCAGGTTCGGCAGGCTGTCGAGGGGGCTGTGAAAATAGGCGTCGCTATTGTAATAGCCGTCCAGGAACCGCCGCGGAACGTCGAAGGCCCCGGACATGCTCACCGCGTAGGTCACGATATCGGGGTGCCGCAACGCATAGTTGATGGCATGATACCCGCCGAAACTGCACCCGGTGGTGCCGATCTGTCCCCAGGCGGTGCGGTCGCGCACGAACGGCGCCACTTCGAAGGTCAAGTAAGCATCGAAGGCGTTCTGGCGGTGGAGGCGATCAGCCGGAGCGATCGAGCGGTTGTACCAGGATTCCTGATCCACTGAATCCACGCAGATCACCTGCAACTCGCCGCGATCCATCTTGGGAGCCAGCGCATTCACCATGCCGCGGTCCTCGTACTCGAAGAAACGGCCGCCCGAGGTCGGGAAGACCACGATCGGGAAACCGGCGTGGCCGTATGCCAACAGTTCCATATCCCGGTCGAGAGAGGGACTGTACCACTTGATGTAATGGCGAAGCATAACACGCTGGGAAGGGCTCCCCATATCGTACACTGAACGATTGGCCCCACGCGCGAAAGACGACGGCCGCCTCCGTCTGCACCCCCGCTTCCCTTCCCGCTACCTTTCCACCGCGCGGCACATCGCGGTCTATCTGCCGCCCGGATACGAGACTTCGGGCGCGCGTTACCCCGTGCTCTATTTGCAGGACGGCCAGAATCTGTTCGACCCCGCCACGGCTTTCGGAGGCCACGACTGGCGCGCGGACATCACCGCCGACGAATTGATTCTCCGCGGCAAAATCGAGCCGCTGATCCTTACCGGCATTTACAACACCGGCGTGCGGCGCATTTCCGAGTACACGCCCACGCGCGACCGTCGTCTGCGCAAAGGAGGCAAGGCCGCGCGCTACGCACAGATGCTGGCGCGCGAGATCAAGCCCTTCATCGACCAGACTTACCGGACTCGCAAGGCCGCGGCCGATACCGCGGCCGGAGGTTCCTCGCTGGGGGCCCTGGCCGCGCTGGTAGCTGGCATGGACTATCCGCGGGTCTTCGGCAAACTCGCACTCCTCTCACCGTCAGTCTGGTGGGACGATCGTTCGATTTTACGGCTGATCGAAGCAGGGACGCCCCGGCAGCCGCACCCGCGAATCTGGCTCGACACCGGTACTGCCGAAGGCAGGAGCGCAGCGAAGGTGGTGGCCGACGCGCGCTTGCTGCGCGACGCCCTGGCTGGCAAGGGCTGGCGCGAGGGCGCGGACCTGCACTATGAGGAAGCGGAGGGCCACGCCCACAACGAGCAGGCCTGGGGCGACCGCTTCGGCCGCGTGCTGGAGTACCTGTTCCCGGCGCGATAGGGTCGAACAAGTCTGGCGTGTACCGGCTGCTGGCCGCTGTCGAATCACACCCCCGCGACTCGCCGTAAGTACTCCCGGCTGCGTGTCGCGCTGGCCAATGGGTTGGTGCCCGGCACGGTCGGGTCGATGTCCTGCTCAAACACGGCCCAACCCTCAAAGCCGTCTTTGGCGAGTTCGTGGATCACTCCGGCGAGGTCCACATTACCCTGGCCGAGTTCGCTGAACACGCCAAGGCGGATCGCATCGAGGTAGCCGATTTTCTCGCGTCGCACTTTCTCCAGCACGCTGGCCCGAATGTCTTTCAAATGGAGGTGCCAGATGCGATGTGGGTGGTTGCGGGCAAACTCCACCGGGTCGCCGCCGCCATAAAAATAATGGCCGGTATCGAGGCAAATCCCCAGCAGTAGCGGGTCGGTCACGTCCAGCAAACGCGCCACTTCGTCCGGAGTTTCGATATAGGTGCCGGCATGATGATGAAAGACGCTGCGGACGCCGATCTCTCTCGCGCTCCTGGCAATGCAGGAGACCAGCTTGGCGGCGCCCTCCCACTGGGCTTCGGTGAAGCCATCCTCGCGGCCCGCACTTCCCGCGATGGCCATGCGCATTTCGCTCATTTCATCCGCCAGCACGATGAATGGCGCGCCGTTTGCCGCCAGCAGGCGGGCGATTTCGAGCGCCGAGCGCATGCCTTCCTGGTGCCGTTCCGGATGGCCCAGAGGCAGCGGAACGAAGGCTCCCAGCAGAGTCAGGTTCCGTTTTTCCAGTTCCCGCTTCAGCTCTTGCGGATCGGTGGGCAGGAAGCCGTAGGGCCCGAGCTCCGTGCCTGTATATCCGGCCTGGACCATTTCGTCGAGAACCTCACCATAGGTCTGCTGCCTGGCCCAGCCTTCCACTTCCATAATGCCCCAGCTCACCGGGGCCGTAGCGATTCTTATCGGCATCGCACTCCTTTTACACAGCCTTGGGTTCCACGCATCCTGGCGGCGCCGCGATTTCGTGATGCCTCTCTTTTTCCACCGCCACTTCGTATTGGGCCCGCGCCTGGCGGATGCTCTCTATCTCCGAAACTTCGGAAATGGGCACATCCCACCACGATTCATACCCGGGCACGCGCATCTCCTTATCCACTTCCACCACCACCACGCTGGTGCGGTCGTGGCCGCGCATGGCTTCCAACCCCTGCTCTACTTCCGCGAGGGTGGTGGCACATACGGCGTGCGCACCCAGGCCGGCAGCCAGTTTGACGAAGTCCACGGGAAGGTAGTCGCCATCCAGTCGTCCGCTGTTCTTCCCGCGGTAGCGGTAATCGGTTCCGAAGCCGCCCGAACCCACCGCGCGCGACAACCCGCCGATGCTGCTGAACCCATGGTTGTCGAGGATCACGATGTTGAGCTTGTAGCCTTCCTGGATGGAGGTGACAATCTCGGACGACATCATCAGGTAAGAGGCGTCCCCAACCATGACGTAGACTTCGCGCGAGGGATCAGCCATTTTCACGCCCAGGCCGCCCGCGATCTCATAACCCATGCAGGAGTTGCCGTATTCCATGTGGTAGCCACCCGGCCACCGCGTACGCCATAGCTTGTGCAGATCCCCGGGCAGGCTGCCGGCCGCATTGACAACCACATCCTCGGGGCGCGCGGCGCGACTCACGGCGCCGATCACTTCTCCCTGGCTGATGGGCGGGCCGTGGCGCAAGCCCAAGATCCGGTCCGTTTCCTCTTCCCAGCGCGCTTTCCACTCCGCGATGGACTGCNNCTGGAAGGCGGTTTTCGAGGCAGTGGTGAAATCGGCCAGACGCGTGCCGATGGCAATCACCAGATCCGCTTCGCGTGCCGCGATGTTGGCTCCCGGCGTTCCGGTCACGCCGATGGCGCCGAGGTTCTGCGAATGGTCGTAGGGCAAGGAACCCTTGCCGGCCTGGGTTTCTCCAACCGGAATACCGGTTTGGGCCGCAAATTGCGCCAGCGCCTCCGTGGCTTCGCTGTAGATCACGCCACCGCCCGCCACAATGAGCGGATGGCTGGCAGCCCGGACCCACTCCGCCGCCTGCGCCAGCAAGACGCCCTCGGGTTCCGGGCGCGCGATGTGCCACACGCGCTTCTGGAACAACTCTTCGGGATAGTCGAAGGCTTCGGCCTGCACATCCTGCGGCAAGGCGAGGGTGACGGCGCCGGTCTGTGCGGGTGAAGTGAGGACGCGCATGGCTTCCGGCAGCGAGCAGATGAGTTGATCCGGCCGGTAGATGCGGTCCCAATAACGCGAAACCGGTTTGAAAGCGTCGTTGACCGAAATGTCCTGAGTGTGTTCGGATTCGATCTGCTGCAACACGGGGGCGACGTTGCGGCGCGCGAAAATGTCGCCGGGAAGCAGCAGGACCGGGATGCGGTTCACGGTAGCGGTGGCCGCGCCGGTGATCATGTTGGTGGCTCCCGGTCCGATCGAGGAAGTGCACACAAGGGCGGACTTACGCTTGCGTGCCTTGGCGAAAGCGGTTGCAATATGGACCGCGCCCTGCTCATTGCGACAGAGGTAATACGGGAAATCGGGGTTCTGCTGGAGAGCCTGCCCCAACCCGGCGATGATGCCGTGCCCGAAGATACCCCAGGCGCCCTCGAAGAATCGGTTTTCCACGCCGTCGCGCTCTACATATTGGTTCTTGAGGAAACCCACCAGCGCCTGGGCCATGGTGACGTGACGTGTAGGCATCGCTTTCCTCACTTCTCCATATCCATCGTGACCAGCGGCACCCGGGGATCCTTGTCGCGCCAGGTTTGCCGCACCCATTCGTATTGAGGGTCGTCGGACGCCGCCAGCGACCGCGCCGAGCCGCCCAGCGCATTCAGGTAGTACGCGTTGTAGCCATGCGCCGCCACCACGGGATGATAACCCTCCGGAATCAGCACCATCTCGCTGTCACGGACCGTGATGGTTTCATCCAGGCGCCGGTCCGGGGTATAGACCTTTTGAATGGCGAAGCCTTCCGGCCGGTCGATCTGGTAGTAGTAGATCTCTTCGAGCGAGACCTCGCTCGGAGGATTGTGGACATCGTGTTTATGCGGCGGGTAGCTGGACCAGTTGCCGCTGGGAGTGTAAACCTCCACGACGATCAGCCTGTGGGCGGGGAAGTCCGGCTTGAAAATGCCGTTGATCTGACGGGTGGCGTTGCCGGCGCCCCGAATCTCCACGTCCACATCCGCGGGTGTCACCAGCCGCGCGGGAAAATACTGTTCAGCGCGGCAGTAGCAGAACGCCAGGTCGCATTCGGTCCCGGTGGTGACGGTGTAGTGTGTGGAAATCGGCAGATAGAGGGCATAGGGCATGCCCGAAAACACGTTGGGGCGCCGGCCGATGTTGGTCCAGGTACCGCGGGACGATTCCACGGAGCACTTGCCGCCGAGCAGCACGATGCCCAACTCGCGGTCGCCGGTATCTTCCTCCACGCGGTCCTTGGGAGTCAGCCGCTGGGTTCGGAAACTGAGGAAATGGAAGCCATAACTCTCGGTACGATTCAAGCTTGGCGGCCGAACCAGCAATTGCATGCGCTTGCCTCCTTAGGACGCGCTGCCGGACTGGTGCCAGCACGGGCGCATACGAAAGCGACGACAGGCCAGGAGGCCTGTCCCGATTTTTGCCTTTGTGAACACGTGTGTAGCTGCATTATAATCTCGCGCGGGCCGAAGTGCAAAGAAAGAATGTTGCCTGCCGATTTTCTGCTTGACTGAGGCGCTTTGGTGGGGCTACGATCGGATTGCACACGTAATCATTCGGAGCTTTTTGGAGAATTATGGAGTCCGTCGCTTCCTACAAAAGTCTCCTTTCCCAAATGACGCAGACCACGCCCACGTGTTTGTGGAACGATTCTGCGGCGCTCGACGAATTGGCTTATTCCATCGAGCATGGCGCCGTGGGAGCCACCTGCAACCCNNTCAGGGAGGCCGGAACGGCCGCCTATCCATACAGACCGATCCGCGGTTCTACCGGAACCCGCAGGCGATCGTGAAGCAGGCCGTTGCCTTCAACCAGCTTGCACCCAACATGATCGTGAAAATTCCGGCGACGCGGGCCGGTATCCCGGCCATGGAAGAGGCCACCTATCGCGGCATCAGCATCAACGCGACGGTCTCTTTCACTTTGCCCCAGGCAATCGCGGTGGCCGAAGCCGTGGAACGCGGTCTGGCGCGCCGCGAGAAAGAAGGCCTGGACATCCGGTCCATGGGCCCGGTTTGCACCATCATGGTCGGCCGTCTGGACGACTGGCTGAAGGTGCTGCTGGAGAAGCAGGGCATTTGCATCGATCCCGGTTATCTGGAATGGGCTGGGGTGGCGGTGTTCAAGAAGGCATATCGGATCTATCGGGAGCGCGGGTATCGCCTGCGCCTGCTTTCCGCCGCGTTCCGCAACCACATGCACTGGAGCGAATTCATCGGCGGAGACGTAGTCATTTCCCCGCCTTATGCCTGGCAGCGTCGCTATAACGCGAGCGATATCCAACCCATTCCGCGGATGGACAATCCGGTGGACCCGAAGATCGTGGGGGCACTGACGGATCAATTCGCCGATTTCGATCGCGCCTACTCGGAAAACGGCATCTCCGTCGACGATTTCGATACGTTCGGAGCCACGCTTCGAACTTTGCGCCAATTCCTGGCGGCCGGCGCCGAGTTGAACGCCGTGATCCGCGACTACATGGTTCCAAACCCGGACAAAATCTAGTAGGATGCTGGAAAACTCTTCCCAGAGACTGGCCGCCGATGAACGCCGAT
>PLZX01000152.1 GCA_003152325.1 Bryobacterales bacterium
CAACAGTCGTCGGCCGCCAAGTTGTTTCAAGACGTTCCATTCGGGAGGGGCTACGAGATGCGCGGCGAGATTGATCTTGCGGCTCAGATCGATGGGGGGCGCGTGGGAGTGGAACAGGAGGCCCCGGGGATCGAGTTAGATTCGGGTTGGTCCGCGGCAGGCCACCTCATTCGTTCCGGTTATACTTGAGCCGAATGGCTCGAAGGTTTCGAAATTTCTGGCAGCGGATCAGCGAAGGGATTGCGGTCCAGCAGCTTTGGGCGCAGTTTCGCGCGGACGCGCACTCGAGTTACCAGTTCTATTCCAAGGAAGTGGACCATGAACCGCTGCAGGGGGAGTCCCGATGGAAGCGCTTCTGGCGGATCGCGGGCGGATTGTTTTGGGCGATGATGATGAAGCTCTCGCCTGCGCGGCGCGTATTGCTCCTGATCGCGTTGGTGCTGTTGTTCCTTCCCGGCATCCGGATTAGCGAAGGGGACCAGAAGTCCGACAGCGTGGAGACGCAATTCTTCGGGGGCCTGGTGTTGGTGGTTCTGCTCGCGCTGGAACTGTCCGACCGCGTCGCCATGAAGCGCGATCTTGAAATCGCCCGCGAGATTCAGAGCTGGCTCATGCCGTCGGAAGCGCCGAAGGTGCCTGGCGTGGATATCGCTTTCGCCAGCCGGCCGGCCAACACCGTCGCGGGGGACTACTACGACGCTTTCTTTCGCCCCAACGAGCGCCTGCTGATCGTGGTGGCCGACGTGGCCGGCAAGAGCATTCCGGCTGCCCTGCTGACCGCCACATTGCAGGCCAGCCTACGCACACTGGCAGCCCTGCCGGGCACGCTCCCCGAGCTCGTGGGGCGCGTCAATCGCTACGCGTGCGAACAGAGCCTCCAGGGACGGCGGTTCACTACCGCCTTTCTGGCAGAGTTGGAACCGGCCACCGGCGAGCTAACCTATGTCAACGCGGGCCACAATTGGCCCGTGTTGAGGCACGCCACTGGTGCCATCGAGCGCCTGGAAGCAGGTGGCCTACCGCTGGGCATCAACTCCATGATCTCCTATCAGTTTGGCAGCGCGACGCTGGCCGCGGGCGATCTGCTGTTGATTTTCACCGACGGCCTGGTGGAAGCCGAGGACGTTGGGGAGCGCGAGTACGGTGAAGAACGAATGCTACAGGTGGTGCAAACGCTCCACAGCGGTTCCGCGAAAGAAGCGCTGGAACGCATCATGTCATCAGTGGACGCGTTCGTGGGACTTACGCGGCAGCATGACGACATTACGTGTCTGGTTTTGCGGATGACGTAGGGCGGCACAGCATAATGAACGTCGTTTCGAATTCCGGCCCGATCAGGCGCAGCCGGAGCCCGCGGGCCCTCCCCGTTATGATTTTTGGGTCTGCCTGGTTCTACTGGTGACCAGTCTCGCCGTGTACGCTCCGGTGCGGCACAGACTAATAACTCGCGCTACATCCAGTTTGGACTGCGGGTCACGTTCTGACTAGTAAATCCCGCCTCCCGGCTGGGTGGAGCGGATCGCGCCGCTTTCTACGTCGAGTGTGTAGGCCACGCCGCCGTGGCCGGTCCAGGTCTTGAGATCGAAATCGCCTCCCTTGGGGACGCGGTACACGGCCACGCCGTGAATGGTCAGCGGAACGCCAGGCTTCAAGACTTCGGCCGGCTTTCGGGCACGGATGAAGTACACGAATCCGTCGCCATCGACGGCAGTCCGGCCATCCCCTTCGGTGAGGGCGGCGGTGCGCTCGTCGATCGAGATGGCGCGCGCCTCCACAAGTTTGCCACCCTCCAGCATGCGGGCGAGAAACGCCAGCGTGCGGCCCAGACGGTCGCGCGAATGGAAGTGCGTGTCGGTGATGACGCCCTTGAGAGCGGGGATGCGCAGGAAACCAGTTCCCACGGTCACGCGCTCATGGAAGGGGTTGGCGAGGGCCTGCGCGGAGGTGACCGTATCTTTTTCTGCGGTGTAAATATACTCGCCCAAAACGGCCAGGCCGGCGCTGGTTCCGCCCACCGGCACGCCCTTATCGATGAGGTACTGGATGGCTTCGGAAACCGGCGTGTGGTTCCAGACCCGGACGTAGTTCCACTGATCGCCGCCGGCGATGAATAGCGCCTCGGCCTTGCGGATGCGGTCGGCGACGAAGGGGTCGCGGGCTGCTTCGGGAGTGGCGACCACCAGGCTTTCCACCGAATCGATCTGGGCCAGGCCCATCATGTAGGGGTTATAGCCGTCGGCGCCGGAAGCGCGGAGCACCACGACGTCGCCACCACCGGAGCGCTGGAGAAACCAGCGGAAAACGGAGTCCACATCCTTGCCGCCGCCAACCAGCGCGAAACCCGGCGTGGTTTGGGTTTGGACATCGACGGCGCTGCCGGTGAGGTAATACTTGTAGGGCGTGTCCGCGAAGAAAGCCGCGCACGGGATGAGCCAGGCGGAAAGAGTCAAGAGCCGCAGCACTGCAACACGCGAGAACGGATATCGCATGCAAATAGAATAACCAAAGAATCAGAAAGGCTCGTACCACGCGCCCAGCCAGTACATCATGGCGCGCCCAATCGCCGTACCCAACCCCACCGCAGCCAGCATCGCCCCCGCGAAAGGCGTAATCTCCACTCTCTCTCCCGGCCACAGCCGGACTGCTACCGCGGCCGGAAGCACGCTCACCAGGGCCACGTAGCATCCCAGCCATAAGGAGTTCCGGGACGTCAACAACTGCAACAAGCTCGCGACTCGCGCGGCGGTAAACGGATCGCGCGCCCGCCGCGATAGATTCGCCATCATCCATAACACAGCGATCAGCAGCAGCAAGCTCCCTGTCACCGTTGCGCCTAAAAACACCCGCAACAACCCGGTGTTCCCTCGCCACGAAATCAGCACCGCGGGGGCCAGCCCGCCGAGCAACACCGCCGTTCCCAGAAACGATGCCGGAACCCATCCCGAATTCCACGCCGGTTGTGT
>PLZX01000300.1 GCA_003152325.1 Bryobacterales bacterium
TGAAGCTGAAGGAGTCCGCACCCGACGCCGAGACCGATGGCGCGCCCGGCAGGGGCAGCGTAAACGTGGATGTGGCCGGCGGCCGTGGCGGCACGGTAGTCAGTCTCGGCCCGGGGGCCTACATCAGTTACGGGCTGAACAAGCTCGAAGGCAAGAAAGTGCCCATGGCCAATCTGGTGGACTCCATCTCGCGCTTCGTGGACCGCCCGGTGGTCGACATGACCAACCTGACGGCCAGGTATGACCTCACGCTCGAATACTCGATTGACGAACTGCGCAACCTGGTGAGAGCCTCGGGGACAGACCCCAGGCAGATCCCCGACATCCCCGGTATGGATCCCACCATTTCGATCTTCGGCTCGCTCGAAGCGGTCGGTCTCAAGCTGGAACCGCGCAAAGCCCCGCTGGACATTCTGGTGATCGATCACATCGAGAGAATCCCGACCGCAAATTAAGCCTGGAAAATCATTCTTCCAGCGGCTCTTCCGGCGGCTCGAATCCGTCCAGCAACTCAGGGTCTTTCGCAAATCGCTTGAGCACCGTTAAGATCTCGCCAGTGCGAAATCCGGCGCGCGCCAGCCGCCGGTAAGCCGCACCCAAATCCTTCCGATCCTGAAAGAGTCCCTCGCGGGGCGCCGTCCGGTNNTAGACTTTTTCCACCGTGCGCTCCGCCACCGCCGGCGCCACGCGCCGCGCTCGCAATTCCCGGATCACCCGCGTCCGGCCAAGTTTTTCGTTTGCAAGCCGCCCCGATGCGAAGCTCTCGGCATAGCGCCGGTCGTCCAGGTACTGGTGCTCCTTCAATCGCGCCAGCACGCCGTCGATGTCGCCCGCCCGCTCGGCGCGGCGGCGCAGTTTCTCCCGCAATTCGCCAATGGATTGGGCGCGAGCCCCCAGCGATTTTAGTGCGTATTCCCACAACTCGTCCGCATCCAGGCGGCGCGGTTTCCGTGCTTCCATCTCATGCGGAGTATACTGAAAATTGGTTGACCGCGACGGCTTTTTTCTTAAAGTGGAAGCCGTACGTATGGAGGCAGCTATGGATAAAAACGGACTTTCCAGTTTTCTATTAGGACTCGGCGTGGGTGTGGGCATCGGCATGTTGTTTGCGCCGAAGTCCGGTTCGGAAACCCGCCAGCTCATCAAAGATAAGGCCGGCGAGGGCACGGACTTTCTAAAACAGCGCGGCTCCGATCTCAAGCAAACCGCCGCCGACTGGGTGGATAAGGGCAAGGACGCCCTTGGCCGCCAGAAGGACAGCATTGCCGATGCCGTGGAAGCCGGACGCCAGGCTTATCGCGACACCGTCGGCGCGCCGCCGTCCGAAGGCTTCACCCGCTAACTGATCGCAGGGACTAGATCCTCGCATGTCCGATGACGTCTTTCGAATTGTCGTGGCCGTGGCCGTGGGGCTGGCTTGTCTGGCGTCCGTGCTGGTGGCCGGGGTTGCGTTCGCCTTCTACCGCACCGCGCGGCGGATGCAGCGGAAGGTGGATGAACTTGCCGACATCGTCGAGCCGGTCGTCGGCAAGATTGGTCCGGTGGTCGACAGAATCGGTCCCGTCATCGACAGAATCGTACCCATCCTCGATAGCGCCGCGCCGGTCATCGACCAGATTCCACCCATGATCGAAAGGGCCGGTCTGGCCATGGACCAGATCGGCGCCGCATCCGAGAAGGTCGGCTCCGCCGTGGACAGTGCCCGCGCCATCATGGACACCGCCGGCCAGATCATCGAGGATACCCGCCCCCGCATTTCCGAGGTCTCCAGCGCAGTGGCCGGAATCGCGCGGAGCGGACGCGAGCAGATCGAACGCATCGGCGAAGTGCTCCAGGATGCCACCGGTCGCGCCCACAACCGCCTCGAACAGATCGATCAAACCGTCGACAACACCGTGGAACAGATCGGCCAGCTCGGCGGCGCCGTGAAGCGCGCGGCCCTGCGGCCCGTCCGCGAAGTCAACGGCCTGGCTGCAGGCATCTCCGCCGCCGTTTCCTCGCTCGTCAAAGGCCGCAAATCCTCTGTGGATTCCGCCACCCAAGACGAAGAAATGTTTATCTGAGCGGCGCCTCCGCCGCACCCCGCACATAAGCCACCACCAGCCGGATTTGTTCGTACGTGATCTCCGCGGGCAGAGCTTCGCGCAGCGGCTTCAGCCATTGCGCCCCTAGCCGCCGCACCACTTCCTCGATCCGCCGGTGGCTCTCTTCGCCGACCCACTCCACCCGGTACTCCAGTCGCCCCTTCTCCACCAGGTCCGACACCATGTTGACCACCGTCACCACCTGCCGCCCGCGTGCCTGCGCGATCTCTTCGAAGCTCCGGCCTTCCGCCAGCATCCGCATGGTCTCTTCCGCCGGCGACACTTGCGCGATTTCCCGCGCGGCGGCCCGCGCGCCTTTGCGGTAAGACTCCAACGTGGCGAAAATTTCGCTGCCGTATTGCTCCGCCTTGCGCTCGCCGATCCCCGTCACTCCCAGCAGTTCCCGCAGGTTCGACGGCTGTTTGCGGCAGAGGTCCGCCAGCGCCGCATCGCTGAGCACAATGTAGGCCGGCACCTGGGCGCGTTCCGCCGTTCGCCGCCGCCACTCTTTGAACAGCTCCATCAACTCCGCTTCGGGTGGCGCGGCCGAAGCTTCCGCCGCGGACAGGAACGCCGGCCGCTTGGCTGGAGGCGGCGACACCGGCTTTCGCTCCGGGTGCGCGGCTTCCTCCCGTTCGGGCCGCGCTGCCACCTTGGTCTTGGGCTTCCGTTTCTTCTTCACCGCCAGCGCTTCGGACGGCGTCTCCGCCAGCCAGTCCGGCGAGTTGCCGCATACGTCACACATCTCGCAGCGCTCCCACTTGGGTGTCTGCCCGAAGTGCGTGCAGATCTGCAGATGCCGGCAGCGGGCGCTTTCCACAAACCGCCGCACCGTGTGATACCGCTGCCAGGCCCGCTCTTTTTCGTTTGGGTCATTCAACTGATCGATGAAATAGGCCAGCAGGCCGGCGTCTTTCGGCTGCCACAACATCACGCAATCGGCGGGCAACCCATCGCGGCCGGCGCGGCCCGCCTCCTGGTAATACTGCTCGATGGATTTCGGCAGAGACAAATGGATCACCGCCCGCACCGCCGGCTTGTTGATCCCCAGGCCGAATGCGATGGTGCCCACCAGCACGCGAACCTCGTCGTTCATCCAGCGTTCCTGGTTGCGGCGCCGCCGGCCCGTCTCCATCTGCCCGTGGTAAGGAACGGCCGCGATCTTCCGATCCGCCAGGTAATCCACCGTCTGCTCCACCTCCTTGATGGTGGGCGCGTACACGATCACACTTTCCCCTGAATAGGCTTTGAGTGCCGCCACCAGCAGCCGCGCATGCGACTTCTTGTCGCACTGGTGGGCTACGTATCGCAGGTTCGCACGGAGAAAGCTGGCGATGTACTTGTGTGGCTCCCGCAGCCGGAGTTGCTCCAGAATGTCCTGCCGCACGCGCTTGGTGGCGCTCGCCGTGAACGCCGCGATCGGTTTATCCGGAAAATTCGCCCGCAGCGAACTCAACTGCCGGTAGTCCGGCCGGAACTCGTGCCCCCATTCCGAGATGCAGTGCGCTTCGTCGATGGCGAAAAACGCCAGCGGCACCTTCTGCAGCCACGCCACCGTATCCTGCCGCGCCAGCCGTTCCGGGGAAAGATACAGCAATCGATAAGCGCCCTGTTGCGCGGCCCGCATCACCGTGCGCTGCTCGTCGGCCGGTTGCGAGCTGTTCAGCAGCGCCGCCGGAATCCCCATGTCTCCCAGTTGCGCCACCTGGTCCTGCATCAGCGCGATCAGCGGGGAGATCACCACCACCGTTTGGCCCATGGTCAGCGCCGGCAACTGGTAGCAAAGCGATTTCCCACCGCCTGTCGGCATCACGACCGCTACATCGCTTCCGCTCATCAGGCTCTGGATGATGCGCTCCTGCATCGGCCGGAAGGAATCGTAGCCCCAATATCGCTTCAAGTCTGCGTAGAGATCCGGCACGGCCATCAGCCCGCTACCTTCCTGGTTGCCAGCACATCCAGGCGGACCATCTGCTCGGGCGCCGCGTCCAGCATTTCGCGCACCGTCCGGCGGTTCACCGGATGGCGCAAGTCCGGCGCCAGATCCGCCAGCGGCGCCAGCACAAACCGCCGCTCCGCCATGCGCGGATGCGGAATCTCCAGCCGTCCGCTCCGCACCGCCGTCTTCCCATAGAGCAGGATGTCGATGTCGATGGTGCGCGGCCCTTTCGCCACCGTCCGCAGGCGTCCCAATTCGCGTTCCACGCGCGCGGTGCGCGTCAGCAACTGCATCGGAAACAATTCGGTCTCCGCTTCCACCACCAGATTCAGGAAGCGGCGCTGCTCGGTGAACTCCACCGGATCCGTTTCATAGACCGGCGAAATCCGGAGCACTTGCACCACCGCCCGCAGTCTCTCGATGGCCGCCCGCAGGTTTTCTTCCCGATCCCCCACATTCGACCCCAGGCCCAAATAGGCGGTCTTCACTCAAAACAGCCCCGGCTGCGCATCCGTGCCCACGCTCCGCCTCACCTTGAAGTATTCGAAGGCTTTCCCCGTCGCCGTACGCCCGCGCGGGGTCCGGTTCAGAAACCCGAGTTGAATCAAATACGGCTCGTACACTTCCTCGATGGTGTCGGCTTCCTCGGAAATGGAGGCCGCGATGGTATTCACTCCCACCGGCCCGCCCCCGTATTTCTCCAGCACCGTCAGCATGATCTTCTGGTCAATCTCATCCAGACCGTATCGGTCCACGTCCAACAGGTTGAGCGCCGTTTGCGCCACCGGCATTGTGATGCGTCCGTCGGCCCGCACCTGCGCGTAGTCCCGCACGCGCCGCAGCAACCGGTTGGCGATGCGCGGTGTGCCCCGGCAGCGCCGCGCCAGTTCTTCCGCCGCGCCGTCTTCAATCTCCACCGCCAGCAGCCGCGCCGAGCGGTTGACGATGGCTTTCAGATCCTCCACGCCGTACGGATCGAGGCGCAGCACCAGCCCAAACCGCCCGCGCAACGGCGCGCTGACGAGGCCCTGCCGCGTGGTGGCTCCGATGGCCGTGAATTTCGGCATGGGCAGCGAGTGCGTCCGCGCGCCTGGGCCTACACCCACGAGGATGTCCACGCGGAAATCTTCCAGCGCCGAGTAGAGCATTTCCTCCACGTCCGGCAGCAGCCGATGGATTTCGTCGATGAAAAAAACCTGGTGCAGCCGAATGTTGCTGAGGATCCCCGTCAGGTCCAGCTTCTTCTGCAAAACCGGCCCGCTCGTGGTGGTGAACTCCACCTGCAACTCTTCGGCGATGATCGCCGCGAGCGTGGTTTTCCCCAGCCCCGGCGGCCCGTAGAGCAGCACGTGGTCCATCGCTTCGCCGCGCTTCACTGCCGCCTCGATGGCGATCGACAGGTTCTCTTTCAGCTTGTTCTGTCCGGTGAATTCGGCCAGGCGCCGCGGGCGGAGCCCCGCTTCGTACTGGGCCTCTTCGGGCTGCAGATCCCCGGAAACCAGCGGCCGGTTCGGCATGTGTTACCAGCTTAACCCGAATGAGGTGCGGCTCAACGGGCAGGCGTTAAGCGCCATTGTGAGTGGGAACGAGCGCGCCCCCGCAGTCATCGTTCGTATACCTCGCGGCGGTGCGCAATGCGCGAAGGCGGCGCGATTCCGAAATCAGCCCGTCCCAAAAATCCTCTAGTCTCGCGCCGTGTTTTTTAGATCAATTTGAACGGCTAGCCGCGCCGCCTATGCCTGTCAATCAAATCAACGCACCAACTCCAGCGCCCTCCGGAACAGCGGTTCGAACTCTGTCAAGCCGCCCGCCGCCTTGGCTTTGCGCACCGCGGCTTCCGCCTGGACCCGCGCACAACCCAGGTTGAGCAGCGCCGAAAGCACGTCCTGATCCACCGGCGAAAGCGCGGCCGCGGAGGGCGACTCCGGTTCGCCGCCGGTCACCGCCGGCAACTTGTCGCGGAGTTCCAGGATCATGCGCTCAGCGGTTTTCTTGCCCACGCCCGGAACGCGTACCAAGCGGTCCACCTCGCCGCGCCGGATGAAGGCCACCAGGTCTGCCGCGGCCAGGCCCGACAGGATCTTCACGGCCAGCGTCGGCCCGATGCCGCTCACGTCAATCAGCTTCTCGAACAACGCCTTCTCATCCGCGGTCAGAAATCCGTAGAGCGCCAGCGCGTCTTCTCGCACGTGGGTATGGATGTACAGGCGCACCTCCACCCCTTTTTCGGGCAGCTTGGTGAATGTCGAGACCGGGATATTGACGTCGTACCCCACTCCACCGGCCTCTACAATGGCCTGGTTCGGATGTTTTTCCAAAAGGATGCCGCGCAGCAAAGCGATCATAGGTAGAAGGGCTCTTAGCCCAATACAATAGTATCTTGGCCCGCCGCAGATTCTTCGTCGATTCCGTGCACCACGATTCCGCTTCGCTCGGCGGCGATGAGGCCCGCCATCTCACGCGCGTACTCCGCGTGCAACCGGGCCAGCAGTACGAGATCTCCGACAACCGCTCCGCCTGGCTGGCGGAAATCGTCGAAGCCCGCGGCGCCCGCGTCCTCTTCCGTATCCTCGAACCCATCGACACGCTACCGCCGCCCGTCCGCATCACCCTCTGTGCCGCGCTGATTAAGTTCGACCGCTTTGAGTGGATTGTCGAAAAGGCCACCGAACTCGGCGTGGAAAGCATTCTGCCGGTGGAAGCCGCACGTACCGAAAAAGGCCTCTTCGCAGCTTCCGGCAAGCGCGCCGAACGATGGCGGCGCATCGCTCGCGAATCGGCCCAGCAGTCCCGGCGCGCCACTATTCCCGAAATCCTTCCCGCCGTCCGCCTCAGCAGCGCCCTCTCCCAGGACGCCGATTACCGCTACTTCCTGGACGAGGCCGCCGCGCCCCCGTTTCTGGGCGCGCTGCCCGCCACGCCGCACAGTTCCGACCGCGTCGCCGTGCTCCTGGGGCCCGAAGGCGGCTGGACCGATGAGGAGCGCCGCCTTGCCATCGACGCCGCCTGGCGTGCCGTTTCTCTCGGCCCTCAAATCCTCCGCGCGGAAACCGCTGCCGCCGCGGCAGCCGCCGTCCTCACCGCCGTGTGGCTCCCAGCCTACAATAGAACTTAGACTAAGGGTCGCTGGGTTTGATTCAGTCTCTCGATTTAGTTGCACTCATAATTTGTGTTCTGGTTCAGTGGCGCGTCACCGTGCTCTGGCTGCGCCAGGCCCGCTGCCGCTTTTCCGGCAGCGCGCTCCGCACCGCACGCTTCTCTATCCTTCTATTCGACAGCCTTTTCGTCATCGGCTGTGCCTATAATGCCCAAGCCGTCCTGGGGAACCTGCCCTTCCTGAATCCCCACGCCTCTCTGCTCGGCGCCGCCGCCCTCAGCTACGCCGTGCTCGCCGGCGCGGTTCTCGGCGCTCACGCGCTTTTCCGTGCCGCCGGGAAGCGTCTCCCCGCCGATTTCAATCCCGCCCGCCGCCACATCTTGAATGTCGCCGGCGGCGCCCTGGTCGCCGCGCCTTTTGCCGCGTTGGCCTATGGCTCCTTCATCGGGCGTCTCGACTTCCACGTCCGGGAAGTCGATATCGCGCTGCCCGATCTCCCCGCCGCGCTCGACGGCCTCCGCCTTCTCCACCTCTCCGACATCCACCTCAGCGCTTTTCTCAGCGAGCGGGATTTCGCCCGCGTCATTGATACCGCCAACACCCTCCGGCCCCATCTGGCGCTCGTCACCGGCGACCTCATCTCCAACGCCGGCGATCCCCTGGACGCCTGCATCCGCCAGATCGCCCGCCTCAAAACCGACGCCGGCATCTTCGGCTGCATGGGTAACCACGAACGCTACGCCGTCGCCGAACAGTACACCCAGCAGGCCGCCGCGCGCGCCGGCGTCCGCTTCCTCCGCCACCAAGCCGCCCCCCTGCACTACGGCGATGCGGTGCTCAACCTCGCCGGCGTCGACTACCAATCTCTCGGCGACCGCCAGCACTACCTGCGCGGCGCCGACCGCCTCATCGCCCCCGGCGCCTTCAACCTGCTGCTCTCCCACAATCCCGACGTCTTCCCTGTGGCCGCCCGCCAGGGCTATGATCTTTTGCTTGCCGGACACACTCATGGCGGTCAGGTCTCGGTCGAAATCCTCGACCGCTCCATCAACCCGGCCCGCTTTCTCACACCCTATGTTTACGGCCTCTACCGCTCCGGACCTTCCGCCGCCTACGTCACCCGCGGCATCGGCACCATCGGCGTTCCGGCGCGTATCGGAGCGCCTCCGGAAATCTCCATCTTGAGACTGAGAAAGGCATAACCCCCGTCCCCGTGCGCTACCTCATCCTCAGCGACCTGCATGCCAATTGGGAAGCCCTCGACGCCGTTGCGCGCGAATCCACCGGCACATACGACAAGGCCATCTGCTGTGGCGACCTCATCGGTTATGCCGCCGACCCTAACCTCGTCGTCCAGTGGGTTCACGACCACTGCGCCATTGTCGTCCGCGGCAATCACGACCGCGCCTGCACCGGCCTCGATGACCTCGAATGGTTCAATCCGGTGGCCCGTGCTGCCGCCCTCTGGACGCAAAAGGCCCTCACCCCCGAGCTCACCGACTACGCTCTCAGCCTGGTCAAGGGCCCCGTGCTCCTCGACGGTTTCGAGATCGCCCACGGTTCTCCCTTCGATGAGGACGAATATTTGCTCGCCGCCAGCGAAGCCGGCCACGCCTTCGAATACCTGGAGTGCCGGCTCGCCTTCTTCGGTCACACCCACGTGCAGGGCGGTTTCATCTGGAACCGGGGACGCGTCGAAACCATCGGCCGCGTTCCCCCCCAAAGCACCAGCGAAACCCTCGAAATCGATCACGAGTGCGCCTACATGATCAACCCCGGTTCGGTGGGCCAGCCGCGCGACGGCGATCCCCGCGCCGCCTGGGTGCTCTACGATTCCGATGCCCATGCGGTGGCCTACCACCGCACTCCCTACGACATCGAAGCCGCGCAGCGCAAAATCCGCGACGCCGGCCTGCCCCCGATTCTCGCCGACCGCCTGGCCGTCGGCCGCTAAATGGGCCCGACAAGAAAACAGCGCCCGCACCTCATGGATGCGGGCGCCCTCCGAGATAACGGCTCACCAACGATTAAACGCTGAATCCGCGAAGAAGTTGCGGTCCCCGCTCTTAAATCGGGATTCGCGTCCCGTCCGTGTCCCATCCGCCCGCCGCCCTCCCGCAAACTGCTACAATTTCTCACTACATGGGTCAGCGGGTCTCGCTATTCGTAACCTGTATCGTCGATCAGCTTTTCCCCAAGGTCGGCATCGCCATGGCCGACGTCCTCGAACGCCTCGGCTTCGAGGTTGATTTCCCTGAGAGCCAGACCTGCTGCGGCCAGCCTGCCTTCAACACGGGCTATCGAGCCGAAGCGCGCACCGTCGCGCGCCACTTCCTCGATACATTCGAATCCTCAGCATTGATCGTTATCCCTTCCGGCTCCTGCACCGCTATGATCGCGCATCACTTCGCCGAGCTCTTCCACAAGGAGCCCGAAACTCTGGCGCGCGTCCACTCTCTCGAAAAACGCGTCTTCGAGTTCTCCACCTTCCTCACCCAGGTGGCCCGCGTCGAAGATGTGGGCGCCCGCTTCGATGACATCGTCACCTTCCACGATGGCTGCCACGCCCTCCGTGAATTGGGCGTCAAGGACGCTCCCCGCCGCCTGCTCGGCCGCGTGCGCGGCCTCGAACTGCGCGAGCTCTCTCCCGCCGAGGAATGCTGCGGCTTTGGCGGCACCTTCGCCGTCAAGTTCTCCGAACTCTCCGGCGCCATGGTGCGCACCAAGGTGGAAGCCATCCTCCGCACCGGCGCCCGCACCGTGGTTTCGCTCGACCCCAGTTGCCTGATGCAGATTCAAGGCGCCCTCTCCCGCGCCGGCTCGAACGTCCGCACCATGCACCTTGCGGAGGTCCTGGCTTCGCGCTGACCATGCCCTCCGAGTTCCATCAAAAAGCGCACGCGACGCTGGACAACGCCAACCTCCAACTCGCCATTTTCACCGCCACCGGCCGCCTTAAGGACAAGCGGGTCGAAGCCATCGGCCCGGGCGAGCTTCCCGATTATCAGGAACTCCGCACACAGGCCAACGCCATCAAGCAGCACTCCATCGATAATCTGGATCATTACCTCGAGCTCTTTGAGCGCAACGTCGCCGCCCGCGGCGGTCACGTGGTCTATTGCAAAGACGGCACCGAGGTCTCCGACTTCATCCTCGCGCTCGCCCACGAGCGCGGAGCCCACCTCATCGTCAAATCCAAATCCATGACCACCGAGGAGATCGATCTCAACGAGCGTCTGGAACACCACGGACTCGAATCCGTCGAAACCGACCTCGGCGAGTACATCCTCCAGCTCGCCCACCAGAGGCCCTACCACATTGTCGCGCCGGCGCTCCACATGACCCGCTACGATGTCGCTGAAGTTTTCACCCGCCGCCTCAACGTCCCCAACGAAATCGTAATCGAAAAACAGACCGCGCTGGCCCGTTCGGTTCTCCGCGAGAAATTCCTGGCCGCCGATATCGGCATTAGCGGCGCCAACTTTCTGGTGGCCGATTCCGGCGCCGTGGTCATCGTCGAAAATGAAGGCAACGCCCGCCTCACCACCTCCGCGCCCAAGATTCACATCTCCGTCGCCGGCATCGAAAAGGTGATCCCGCGCGCCCAGGACCTTGCCACGTTTCTCAAACTGCTGGCCCGCAGCGCCACCGGGCAACTGCTCTCGGTGTACACTTCTTTTCTCAGCGGCCCGCGCCGTCCGGGCGAAATCGACGGCCCCGACGAGTTTTACGTCCTCCTCCTCGATAACGGCCGCACCCGTCTGCTCCCCGACAAGAACAAGCGCCAGTCGCTCTTCTGCATTCGTTGCGGCGCCTGCCTCAACACCTGCCCGGTCTACCGCAGAATCGGCGGCCATACGTTTCCCTGGGTCTACTCCGGCCCCATCGGCGCCATCCTGACCCCGCAATTCATGGGCGTGCAGCAGGAGCCCGATCTTCCCTTCGCGTCCAGCCTGTGCGGCGCCTGCGGCGAAGTCTGCCCGGTCAAGATCGATATCCCCAAGATCCTGCTGGAGCTCCGTTCCGAAGTCAAGAAAGCCGAGACCCGCGACAAACAGAATCGCCTGGAGAAGCTCGGCTTCCGCGCTTTCGCCTGGCTCATGACGCACCCGCGCCCTTACGAGATGGCCGGCAAGATGCTCCGTTGCGTGGGCGTGCCCACCATCCAGGCTGGGCCGCTCGGTGCCTGGACCAGCCAGCGCGACCTCCCGCCGCTGCCCGGCCGCAGCTTCCGCGAAATGTGGAGGCGCCGCTGATGTCCCGCGACTACATCCTCCACCGCGTCCGCACCTCGCTCGGCCGCAGCCCCTCTCAGCCCATACCCGATCCGCCGCCCGCCCGCATCCACATCCCGGAGGTCCCTCTGGACGCGCGCATCGCCTCCCTTATCGCGCGCGTCGAAGCGCTCGCCGGCATCGCCCTCGAAACCGCCGACCCCCGAGCTCACATCGCCTCCGCGATTGTCGGCAAGACCGTCGTCGCCTCCAACTCGCCCTATCTGGTGGCTTGTGGAATCGCCAGTCTGCCCGGCGTGCAATGCGGCATCACCGATCGCGAACAACTCCGCGACGCCTGCGCCACAGCCGATATCGGGATCACCAGCGCCGATTACGCCCTCGCCGACACCGGCACTCTGGTGATGCTCTCCAGCCCCGCCGAAGCCCGCATGATTTCGCTGCTGCCGCCCGAACACATCGCCGTCGTCCCCCGCGACCGCATCCTCACCGGTCTCGACGAACTTTTTTCTATCCTTCCCAACCCCGCCGAACAATCCAGTTCCATGGTTCTGATCACCGGCCCGAGCCGCACCGCCGACATCGAGCAGATCCTGGTGCGCGGGGTGCATGGGCCCGGCCGGATCACCGTATTAGTGGCCCCGGCTTAGCGTTCCGATGCCCCAGCCGCAAACGGTCCCAGCTTCCGTCGGCTAACCAGCCGCCATCGACTCTCAGTTCCAGGCCATTCACGAAGCCGCTCAGCTTCGGATCGGCCAGGAAAGCAATGGCCTCCGCAACATCCGTGGGCGAGGCAAAGCGCCCCATGGGTACGCGGTTCTCGATATCGGCGTCGCTGTAGCTGCCTCCCGCCTGGTCGGCTTGATCCATTTCGGTCTTCACCCAACCGGGGCAAACCGCGTTTGTGCGCACACCGCGGCCTCCCCATTCCGAGGCCAGCGTCCGCGTAAGGCCGATCAGCCCGTGCTTGCTCGCGTTGTAGGCGGCGCGGTCCCCGATGCCCGCCAGGCCGGCCACCGAGGCAACATTCACAATGGAGCCCTCTCCCTGTTGCAGCATCAGTTTGCCGAAGGCTCGGCAGAGTAGAAAAGGTCCCGTCAGATTCACTTCCAAGACACGGCGCCACTCCTCCGCTCCAGTTTCTTCGGCCGGCCGAATGAAACTGATCCCTGCGTTATTCACCAGCACATCCACCCTTCCGTAGTGGTGTTGAACGGCCGCGGCGATGCGACGGACATCGGCCTCGCTCGAAACATCTCCCGGCACTTCGATGGCCGGCGCCCCGACTGCGCCGACGGCGTCTCGCGTGGCCTCGGTGGATTGGATGTCGTTCAGCGCCAGCGCGTACCCCTTACCCGCCAGCACCTCCGCCGTTCGCCGGCCAATCCCTTGGCTAGCCCCTGTAATAATTGCGACTCGCATATTCCATTTTAGATGAGCCGTAGCCCCCAGGTATATACCCCCATTCCGGTAGCAACGTTCCAGTACTCTGGTTCTCGGGTTCTAGGGTGAAAACCTGATTTATCGGTCGGAAGCAGTACTACTGTTAACGTTCAGTGAAATTATTCTTGCTAACATCAGTTAGCTAATGATAGACTCGTCATGGCTGGTATAGTACCAGAGGCTGTGGTCTTAATTAATACAGATGTTCGCTAGCGTCCTCATTATCGTGTTTTCGGCGGTCCTTTTCGCCTACTGGTTCCGCTATAGCTGCATCCTCTTGCTGCGGAACTCGGAGGCCCCCTCTACCGCTCCAGCCGATCCGCGCTTCCAGTTCACTCAGATTCAGGAAGGCCTCAGGAACCATCTCGCCCTCGATCCGCTTCACAAATCCCTGCATCGCGATTACCAGATCCTCTCTTACCTGCTGCAACACGCTGCGGGGCTGGAACTGGCATCCTTTGAAGACCGGATCCTGGTTCTCGACTACAAAGTCATGCAGGCTTGGTACCGCCTCACCCGCACCGCCGCTCCCACGCAGGCCCGTCGCGCGCTGGTCGAGATGTCCGAAGTGCTCGGCATCCTGGTTCACCACATGAGCGAACAAGCCGGCGTCCGCCACGAAGCGTAACCCGCCCCGCATCCTTCGCGCCTTTCCGGTAACATAGACAAAGTGCCTTCGGAAGCCTCTCTTCAACTCGCCGTCGAACGCATCACCCGCGTCCGCCGTGAAATCGCGAAAATCATCGTCGGTCAGGACGACGTCGTTGAGGGTGTGCTGATTTGTTTGCTCTCCGGCGGCCACGTGCTTTTGGAAGGCGTCCCCGGCCTCGGCAAAACCACCCTCCTGCGCACACTGGCACGCACTCTCCAGCTCAAGTATTCCCGCATTCAGTTCACACCCGACCTGATGCCAGCCGACATCGTCGGCAGCATGATCATCGAGACCGAAGAGCACGGCCGCAAGTCCCTCCGCTTCCAGCACGGCCCCATTTTCTCCAACCTGGTGCTCGCCGACGAAATCAATCGCGCCACCCCCAAGACACAGTCCGCGCTCCTCGAAGCCATGCAGGAGCGCACCGTCACCAGCGGCAACACCACCCACGAGCTCGAACTCCCCTTCCTCGTCATGGCCACCCAGAACCCCATCGAGATGGAAGGCACGTATCCCCTGCCCGAAGCGCAGCTCGATCGCTTCCTGATGAAGATCCTCGTCACCTACCCTTCGCGCGATGAGCTGAACCGCATCGTCGAACGAACCATCCAGCGTGAAGAAATTGCGCCCGTCCCCGTCATGGACGCCGACGCCATCCTCCAGGTCCGCTCGGTCTGCCGCGAAGTGCTGGTTGCTCCCCACGTCCAGGAATACGCCATCCAGATCGTCATGGCCACGCAGGCCGACCGCCCCGAGGCCCACCCTCTGGCGCGCAAGTACATCCGCTACGGCAGCTCGCCGCGGGGCGCCCAGGCCCTGGTCGAATGCGGCCGTGTCCTCGCTCTTTTCCGCGGGCGCGTGCACCTCTCCATCGAAGACATCCACTCCGTGGCCGCTTCGGTCCTCCGCCACCGCATCATCCTCAACTTCGACGCCCACGCCGACGGCCAGACCCCAGAGACCATTCTCTCCGCCATTCTGCAATCCGTAACCGCGCAGTCCAGCGTCGCGTAGGAATCGTATGTCCACGGGCCCGCTGTTAGACCGGGAATTCCTGGAAAAACTCGAACGCCTCACCATCCACTGGCAAAAATCGTTTGCCGGCCTGGTGGGCGGCCACAACACGTCCCATTTCCCCGGATCCGGGCAGGAATTCCTCGACCACCGCAACTTCCACCACGGAGACGACCTCCGCGCCGTCAACTGGCGCGCTTATCTCCGCCTGGAGAAGATGTTCCTCAAGATGTTCCAGGTGGAACCGCACGTCCCCGTGCGCATGCTCCTCGACCTCTCGACTTCCATGACCACCCATGGGGGCGGGAAGTTCGACTACGCGCGCAAACTCGCCGCCGCCCTTTGTTATGTCGGCCTGGTCCGCCTGGATTCCATGGAGGTCAACGGCTTCTCTAACCGCCTCGGCCGCCGCCTTCTCTCGAGCGGCGGACGCCACCGCTTCCCCGCCGTCATGGACGGCATCTCCGCCATGGGCGCCGGCGGCTCCACCGATTACCTGTCCGTCATCCGCGAATTCATCTCCTCCTATTCCCAGCGCGGCCTCGTCATCGTGATCTCCGATTTCCTCGACGACGCCGGCTGCGAACGCGCCCTCCAGTATCTGTCCGACTACGGCCACGAGCTCATGCTCCTCCAGATCTGGTCCGACGAAGATCGCACTCCGCCCTGGACCGGCGAACTCGAACTCCGCGACGCCGAATCCGGCGCCGCCCTCAAACTCGATTTCGACGACCAGGCCCGCATCCGCTATACCCACTCCTTCGACGAGTACGCCGCCACCATCCAGACCATGGCCCATCGCAGTGGCGGCCGGTACGCCGGCATCGCCACGTCTCAACCCATCGAGTCCGTCATCTTCGGCGACCTGGTCCGCATGCGAGGCATAGCTTGAGCCGCCCCCATTCCCCATGCATTTCCTAAACCTCTCCCTCTTCCAAGTCGCCGCCCTTTTCGGTTCCATCTCCGCCGTCTCCCTCGCGCTCTATCTGCTCGATCGTTCCCGCCGCAAACAGATCGTCTCCACTCTCCGTTTCTGGGTGGCCGCCGAACAACCGGCCGTCGCCGCCCGCCGCCGCCGCATCCAGCAGCCCTGGTCGCTCATCCTGCAGCTCGTTTCCATGGCGCTGCTCCTGCTCTCGATCGCCCAACTCCGCTTCGGCGCTCCCTTGCAGGCCGGGCACGATCACGTCATCGTTCTCGATACTTCCGCCTGGATGGCCGCCCGCTCCGGCAATCGCACCCTCATAGATTTGGCCCGCCAGTCCGCGCGCCAGTACCTCCGCGCCCTGCCTGCCGGGGACCGCGTTATGCTGGTGCGCGCCGACTCGCTGGCCACTCCCGCCACTGCCTTTGAGCCCGACCGCAACATCATCGACGGCGCCATTCTCTCTTCCCAGCCCGGCTCCACCGCCCTGAATCTCGATCAGGCCCTGGCCTTCGCGCGCCATGTCCAGTCCCAGACGGGACGCCAAGCCGGCGAAATCGCCTATATCGGCCCGGGCCGCATTGCAGAGCACGATCCTGCGGCCGCCGCGCCGCCGCGCAACCTCCGCCTGCTCCTGATCCCCGACGCCATCGAAAACTGCGGCCTCCGCAAAATCGGCATGCGCCGATCCGCCGCCGACCCCGCCACCTGGGAAATCTACGTCTCCGCCCACAACTATGGCACCCGCCCCCGCAACGTCACCCTGACGCTCAACTACGGCCCGCCCGATGTCGCCACCCGCACGGCCGCCGGCTCCTCCCAACTCCTGTTGCCCCCCGGCGCCGATGCCGAAGCCGCCTTCCAATATCGCACCGCCGCCGCCGGCATCCTCGGCGTCACACTCACTCCCCATGACGCCTTCCCCGCCGACGATCAGGCCGATCTCGAACTCCCCGCGCTCCCCACGCTCTCCGTCACGGTCTACTCCGCCCAGCCGGATCTGCTCCGCCCGGCGCTTTCATCGGCCGCCCGCGTGGCTGCCGTCTATCGGTCCCCCGCCGAGTACCGCCCCAACGATTCCGGCCTCGTCATCCTCGACCGCTTCATCCCGTCCCAGCACCCCACCGCCGATTCCATCTGGATCGATCCCCCCGCGCAGGGCTCACCCATCCCGGTGCGCCAAACCGTACAACAGGTTCCCTTCGCCCGCTGGGATACTTCGAATCCCGCCGCTGCCGGCCTCCGCACGCGCGATTTCAAACTCGAATCCGCTTCCGTCTTCGAAACCGCTCCCGGCGACATCAAAATCGGCGAGGTGCAGGCCGGCCCCGTCATCGTCGCCCGCAACGGCCATCCCAAAATCGTCGTCCTCGGCTTTCATCCCGCGCTCTCCGCCATGCGCTACGAACTGGCCACTCCGCTGCTGTTCGCCAACCTCCTGCGCTGGTTGTCCCCCGATGTCTTCCGTCGTTCCGAAGTCGCCGCCTCCGCCGTCGGCACGGTCAAACTCCCTCTCGATCAGGACCTCGCTCCTTCCGCCGTGAAGGTCACCGCCGAAGACGCTTCCCCGCTCCCCTTTACCCTCCACGACCGCACCCTCGAGTTCTTTTCCGGCGCTCCCGGCTCCGCCCGCGTCATCGCCGGCGATTCCGAATACATCTACTCCCTCACGCTCCCACAACTCGGCGATACCCGATGGGAACCGCCCGCCGATGCCCATCGCGGCATGCCCCGCTTCCTTCCCGCGCTGGATCGCTCCTTCGATCTCTGGCCCTGGTTCGCCCTGCTTGGCGCCGCCGGTCTGCTGGCCGAATGGTTTTTCTTCGGCCGATTCCGGCTTGCCCGCTTCGCCGCGCGCCCGGCCGCCCGGCGTAAAGAGCCTGCTCCGGCGGAGGTTTCCCGATGACCTTCGATCGCACCTGGGCGCTCGTCCTCGTCCTGCTCCCTGTCGCCTGGGCCACCTGGGAATGGCGTCTCTCCGCCCGCCGCAGCGCCCTGCTCCTTAAAGCCGGCGCCTTCGCCTGCATTCTGCTGGCCCTCTCCGAGCCACGCCTCACCGTTTACCAGTCCAAAGTCGCGGTAGCTTTCCTCGCCGATACTTCGGCCTCCATCACCGCCCAGGATCTCAAGACCGAATCCGCCCTCGCCGATAATCTCGAGGACGCCCGCGGACGCCATTGGCTGCGCGTCATCCCCTTCGCCCGCGTCACCCGCGCGACTTCCGCCGATGAGCGGCTCAAAACCAACTGGCAGCTTCGCCACACCGCCGCCTCACCCGGCCGCGGCACCAATATTGAAGCCGCCATCCGCGATGGCGCCGCCGCCCTGCCCGCCGGCATGGTGCCCCGCCTGTTGCTGGTCTCCGACGGCAATCAAAACCTCGGCTCCGTCAATCGCGCCATCTGGCAGGCCCAGCAACTCGGCATCCCCGTCGACACAGTCCCTCTCGCCGGTCATTCCAAACCCGGCCTCCTGCTCGAATCCGTCGGATTCCCCGGCCAGGTCTTCAGCGGGGAACGCTTCCCGGTCGATGTCACCCTGGAATCCCCCAGCGACACGCCAGCTTCCGTTGAAATGTCGGCTGAGGGTAAACCCATCGGCACGGCGCAGGTCCAGCTCAACGCCGGCTCGAACCACCTCCGTCTCCAGGCCAGCGTCAACTCCACGGGCGCCATCGGTTTCGCCGCCAAAATCTCCGCTCCCTCGCTGGGCGAAACCCGCTTCGAAGACGCCGTAACCCTTCGCCGTCCGCGCGCCCTGCTGGTCTCCCACGACCCTCCCGAAAGCGAACAGCATATCGTCCGCACGCTGGAAGCCAACCAGTTCCAGGTGGATCGCGCTCCCGCCGGCATCCCCGACAGGCTCGACGATTACCAGTTGATCGTCATCAACAACTGGGACATGGAGTCTATCCCCGTTCCCAGAAAAGTGGGTCTCGAAGAATACGTGAAATCCGGCGGCGGCCTTGCCTGGATCGCCGGCGAGCGCAACATCTACGTCGATAAGAAAGGTGCTCCCGACGATCCGCTGGAACGCACCCTTCCCGCAAAAATCGCTCCCCCCCGTTCCCCCGAAGGCACCGCCGTCGTCCTCATCATCGACAAGTCTTCCTCTATGGAAGGCCGCAAGATTGAGCTCGCCCGCCTGGCCGCTATCGGCGTCGTCGAAAACCTCCGCCCCATCGATTTCGTCGGCGTCCTGATCTTCGACAACTCCTTCCAGTGGGCCGTCAACCTGCGCCGCGCCGAAGACAAGCCCGCCATCAAACGCCAGATCGCCGGCATCACCCCCGACGGCGGCACGCAAATCGCTCCCGCTCTCACCGAAGCCTACCTGCGAATCCTCCCGCAAACCGCCGCTTACAAGCACATCGTGCTGCTCACCGACGGCATCTCCGAGGAAGGCGACACCTTCAACCTCACCAGGGAGGCCACCTCCAACCACGTCACTATCTCCACCGTCGGCCTGGGGCAGGACGTCAACCGCGCCTTCCTGGAAAAAGTGGCCGACGCCGCCGGTGGCAAGTCCTATTTTCTAAACGACCCCTCCGGCCTTGAGCAGATCCTTCTCCGCGACGTCGAAGAGCACACGGGCTCGACCGCCGTTGAAAAACCGATCACCCCCGTCGTTCTCAAGCCGGCCGAAATCCTCGACGGCGTTGGTATGGAATCCGTCCCGACTCTGCGTGGCTACGTCCGCTTCCAGCCACGCCCCACTTCCGACGTCATTCTTATGGCCGATAAAGAAGACCCGCTGCTGGTGCGCTGGCAATACGGCCTCGGCCGCGCCCTGGTGTTCGCCTCCGATGCCAAAGACCGCTGGGCCGCCAACTGGCTCACCTGGCCCGGCTTCGACCGCCTGTGGGCCAACATCTTCCGCGACCTGCTGCCGCACGCTCCCCAAAGCGAGACCACCGCCGATTTTGACCGCGCCTCGAACGAGCTCGTCATCGATTACCGTCTGTCCCGCAACCTTCCGGAGCCCACCGCCATACCCGATATCTACGCTCTGGGCCCCCTTGGTTTTGAGGCCCCTCTCAAGGTCGCCAAAGTCGCCGCCGGTCATTACCGCGGCCGTCTCGCTATTGGTGCCAATCAAGGCCTGTTCCGCATCCGTCCCGTGGCCGATTCGCGCGCCTTCCCCGAAGTCGGCTTCTACCGCCAGGAAGAGGAAATGATGGAGTACGGCAACAACCTCGACCTGCTCCGCCAGGTGGCCGCCTCCACTGGCGGCCGTTTTAATCCCACTCCGCGCCAGCTTTTCGATGCCGGCAACCGCTCCGTGCGCTCCACCATGGATCTGTGGCCCGGGCTGTTGGCGCTGGCAATTCTGCTGAACCTGGCGGAGCTGATTCTAAGGAAATGGAAGGGCGTGCTGGAAGCGTTGCACCTACGGGCAAGCTAAAGCATGCCCCACCTAAAGCAGCGCGAGGTGGGGCATGCTTTANNCGAGTGAATCGCGTTCCTCTGACTGAGTACCGCAGAAGGTTGCCCCATTTTCATCCGGATGGCGCGTACCTATTTGTGACGTGGAGACTGTATGGGTCTTTGCCCGTTGCGCCGCCCGACGTCATTTACGCAACTCCCGGTCATGCGTTCGCCGCACAGGATCGGGCGTTGGCGCGCAACCATGGGCCCCGTTCGCTGAGTGATCCGCGAGTAGCACGGTGTGTAGTGGAAGCGATTCGCACCGGCGAGAGTCCGAAGCAGTTCTACGAATTGCAGGCCTGGGCCGTGATGCCCAACCACGTACACCTGTTAATTCTGCCGCGCGTCGCCCTGCCCCAAATCACGCATTGGCTCAAAGGGAGGACTGCCAGAGAGGCGAATCTGTTGCTTGAGCGATCCGGCGAGCCATTTTGGCAGGATGAGTCCTATGATCACTGGGTGAGAAATGAAAAGGAATTCCACCGGATCGTGGCATATATCGAAGAGAATCCGGTCTCGGCAGGGCTGGCGGCTACGCCTGAGGAGTGGTCTTGGTCCAGTGCCGGAGGGGCAAGCTAAAGCAGCCCCACCCAAAGTAGCGCGAGGTGGGGCATGCTTTAGCTTGCCCGGCTTGCCCATTTTGCCTCAATTTCTACTTCCGCTCCGTCACCGTGTACCCCGGCGGCACCATAAACAAATCCTGACCCGGTTCTCCCCGCCGCACGTTCGACAACCGGAAGGTCTCCTCTCCGGTTCGCGGATCGCTGTGTTTGCTCATCATCACCGTCTTCAGGTCCGCCGCGTACCAGCGCTCCGACACCACGGCGATCGGCCGGTCGTTTCCAATCGCGCCGGCTTCGATCGTCGATGTCTCCCGCGTCCCATCCGCTTCCACGCCCCAGAATGTCTGCCTCCCCAGGGATTCAATCTTCGCGGCCCTCTCGGACGACTTCTGCAGCTTCTCCATGGCGGCCGCCATCTCCGCCTTGGCCTTCGCCATCGCTTCGGCGTTCGCCGGAGTTCCGTCCACCAGCGTGACGTTGCCGGCCGAAGACTGCATGTCGTCTTGCATCGCCTTCAGCTTGTCCAGCATCACGTTCATCTGGACGGTTTGGCCGTTGTAAGTGAAGGCCACCGCCTTGGTGGCGCCACTATCCGGAATTCGCCCCATCGTCGTTTTGAAGGCCGTCTTCAACTGAGGATCCAGCGTATAGCTCACGTTCGCCACCGGGTCCCAGATGGTGATCTGGTCGGCGGTGTCGCGCCGCACGCGTCCTTCGCCGTCGCGATACACCGTGATCTGGCTCTGACGGCTGATGTGCGTGCCGTCCAAAAGCGTTTGCGAAGCCTCTGTAATCTCGTCCGCCGAATAGGGCGCGCCCTTCACCGCCCTGCCCATCACCGCCAGCGATTTCCTTTCAACAGTCGCGTTGGTGGTGTATTGCGCCGCCGCGCCCGTCGCCAGCACCATCACCGCTGCCGCAAATCCCAAAAGCTTCTTCATCGTTTCGCTCCTTCCAAAACTATTTGCCGCTCACCACACGGATGGCATGCGCCCGCCCATCCGGTCCCAAAATGAACTCCGCTTGCAGATCGCTATTCTGCAACCCCACTCGCATCACCGTGCCCGTCTCGATTGGCTCATTGTCCAACGGTAGATAAAGATCCGCGCGCTCCACCGGCGCCGCCGGCCGTTGCCGCACCCGATGCCGGATGACCGCCGGGGCCACCACCAACGGCGCTGGTTCCGTCACGGGATCTGGAGCTTTCACCGATGGCGCCTCCACTTTCGCAGCTTCCTTCGCGCCCCGCGGAAGCACCACAAACCCAATCGCCAGCGCCGCCGCCAAAGCCAGTACGGCTATCGCGGCGCCAGCTACCTTGCGCCTGAAGCTTGCCATCCTGGCGCGCGCCGGCAAAGGCTCCGGCAGCATTCCCATCAGGTTGCCTACCCGCGCCGCGCGTTCCGCAAGCTTTAGGTACCGCCCGCTACATTCCGCGCAGACTTTCAAATGCGCCGCGATTGCTTCCTGCTCGGTTGCCGCCAACTCGCAGTCCAGGTATGCGCGCAATTCACCTTCCGACCAGCATTCGCTCATACGCTTTCTCCATGCTTCGCACGAAACCGCCGCTCGAATTCCGCTTCCGCGCGCGCCAGCATCGTGCCCACCGAACTCGCCGGTATGCCCAGCGTCTCCGCTACTTCCTTGTAAGCCAGACCGCCAGATCGCAGCAGCAGCAGTTGTGCGTCGCGAGGTTTCAGCGCCGCCAAGGCATCCCGCACCAGCGCGCAGCGCTCTTCGCGGAGCAGACCGTCCAGCGCGCCCGGCGCCGGCGCCCGCATCTGTTCCGCATATGCGCTTTCTTCGCGCCGCTTCCGCCGTGCGTTCGCCCGCAGCGCGTCCAGACCGGCATTGGTGGCCACGCGGTAAACCCACGCGGTCCATCCGCCGCGATCTCCCTGCTGCGTGCTTTGTTGCGAGAGTTTGGTGAAGGCGTCGGCCGCGATCTCCTCGGCCTGCCCGCGGTCGCCCGTCAGTCGCCCCAACATCCCCACCACACGCGGATAGTGTGCCTCGAACAGCGCGTCGAACCATTCGCCCCCACGGTCTTCCGCGGCGTTGGCAGGATCTAACGCGAAGTCTTCTGCGGGGTTCACAACCCTTACAACGATCTCCGCCATGGATTTGTGACGAGAAATCCAGCCGCCAGCCGGCGTCCGTGCCTACCCCTGGCGGCCGCGACGCGCCATCGCCGTCTCCGGCGTCGTCCACGAGCTCGGCGCGGGCCCGGGCGGCGGAGGTGGCGGCTCTTCCGGCAGCGGCGGCTTTTTCACCCTGCGGTCCAGCCGGTAGGCAATGAATTCCTCACGCGCCTTCTTGTATTTCGGCGTCCCCGGCTTAGCTTCCACCGTCGCCCATTCCTCCGGCGTGATCTCTTGCAACAGAGGCAGGTACTTCAGGTAGTAGTTCCGCATCCGCTCCTGCACCGGCTTCAACTGCGAGTGGTACAACTGAAATAGGATCTCGTCCGGCGCCGCCGTCGACATGATCGCATACACCTGCGAGGCCTTCTTAATCCGCGCCGCGCGCAGAGACGACTCCAGCTTCTTCGCCCGCCCTTCGAGTTTTTGCCACGGATCCAGTTCCGCCTTCCGCATCTCCGTCGCCTTGATCAGCGCCTGCTTCTCCTTGGCCGTCAGCTTCTCCGTCAACGCATACAGGAACGGCCCCAGCCGCGCCGCCCGGGTCGCCGTGTCGTCCTGCAGCAACCGGCAGTTTTTCTCGAACTTCACGACCCCCGGCAGGTTCAGCTTCGGGCCCGTCAGCACCGGTGAAAACAGCGCCAGCAAACCCGCTTCTTCCAGTCCCTTCAAAACCTCCGACGGGCTATCCTCCCCGCTGATCCGCTTCAGCTCTTCCGCCAGCGTCCGCGCCGGGATCAGCTTCTCCACCTCAGCTTCGCGCGCGTTCGATACCTGCATCTGCGTGCGCTCTTCCACCGTGAAGCCCAGCCGCACCTGGAACCGCACCAACCGCAGCAGCCGCGAGGGATCGTCATAGAACCCATACGTGCTGATGGCCCGCAGCTCCTTGCGCTCGATGTCCGCGAGCCCATTCATCGGGTCCAGCAGCAATCCCCGCGACGTCCGGTTCAGCGACAGCGCAATCGCGTTGCATGTGAAGTCCCGCCCCCGCAGATCTTCCTGGATGGTCGCAGGCGTCACTTGCGGCTTCGCTCCGGTCCGCGCGTACTTCTCCTGCCGCGACATTCCGATTTGCGCCGTGGCCCCGCTCGGAAACACCAGTTCCGCGCTCTTCCGTACTTCATCGGACGAAACCATCTTCGCCCCGGCCTTTTCGCAAAGTGTCTTGGCCACTTTCAGCGCGTTGCCTTCCACAACGAAATCCAGATCGCGGATCCGGAATCCCGCCAGCATGTCGCGCATCGCGCCTCCGGTCAGGAACAGATTCACGTTCGCTTGGCCGGCCGCCTCTTGGACTTCTTCCACCACCCGGTTCTGGTCCGGATTCAGGTGGCTTTCCAGCATGTAGATGTAGTCGCTCATTGCGTGCGTTCTCGTTTGCCAGGTTCTTCCGGCCCGCTTGCGTCCGATGAGCTCCTGGGATGGTGTTCTTCTATGGTTTGCCTAAGTCTCGACCGCATCACGTGCGTATAAATCTGCGTCGTCGAGATATCGGAGTGTCCCAGCATCACCTGCACGCTGCGCAGGTCCGCCCCACCCTCCAGCAGGTGCGTTGCAAAACTGTGCCGCAGGACGTGCGGCGTCAGGCCGCGGAAGATCCCGGCTTTCCGCCCGTAGCCCGCCAGCAGCTTCCAAAATGCCTGCCGCGTCAGACAGGTCCCCCGCGCCGTCACGAATAAGTACCGGCTCGCCCGCCCCTTGAGCAGCACCCCGCGCCCGTCCCGCTGGTAGGCGCCCACCGCCTCAATCGCTTCCCTACCAACGGGTACCAGCCGCTGCTTGTTGCCCTTCCCGGTGGTCCGTACCACGCCCAGGTCCGCGTTCAGATCGCTCATCCCCAAACGGCACAGTTCCGATACCCGCAGTCCTGTCGCATATAACATTTCGATCATGGCGCGGTCCCGCAATCCCGTTGGCCGCGCCCGGTCGGCAGCCTGGATGATTTTCTCTATCTCTTGTAAGTTTAAGAATTTAGGTATGTTATGCCATTGCTTGGGCGTCCGCAGGAATTCCGTCGGATCGGTCGAGATGGCTCCCTCCCGCAACAGGTACCCGTACAGGCCCCGCAGTGTGGCCAGATGCCGCGCGATCGACCGCGTACTCAGTCCCGCTTCGTTTAATTGGTCGAGGTAATGCCCCAGATCTTCAGTCCCCGTCACTTCCGCAGCGCCTACAAATGCGCTAAATTTCGATAAATCAAGTGTATACGATTCCAGCGAGTTCGCCGACAGCCCCTTCTCCATCCGGCAGAAGTCCAGATAGGCCGTCATCTGCCTCTGCCACCCCGCCGTATTAGCCGTCTGCACTCCAGACATCGTGCCAATGATACAATAAGCCGCTAAGTGATTGAAACATAGTTGTTGCAATCGAGGAAATTTTGCCCGCTTCCACCACCAAGAAGGCCCTCGTTCGCCGCTACCAGCGCGAGACCCTTGCTGGCTATGTTAACCCCCTTTCTTATCTGCAACCTACGGGCGTTGAACTGCTGTCCGAAGCGGGCAATGTCGCCATCATTCCCTACGATGAGATCAAGACCGTCGCTTTTGTCCGTGATTTTGAGCCCCCCGGCTCCCCGGAACGCCTCACTTTTCTCACCCGCCCGAAAATGACAGGCCTATGGGTCAGCTTCCGGTTCCGCGACGGCGAAGTCCTCGAAGGCATCCTCCCCAACAATCTCCTTCCATTCGACCACCACGGATTTGTGGTGATTCCTCCCGACCCCAACGGCAACCAGCACCGCATTTTCGTACCCCGTCAGGCGCTCCTCGCGGTGGAAGTCTTAGGCGTTGTCGGCAGCCCACTCCGCAAGCGCAAACCGGCGCCCGCCTCCGAGGACCAGATCCGCCTCTTCGATGAATAGCGTAAAAACCCGATTACGGTATACTGGAACTTAATACACACTAGTCTCAGTTGGAGGTTCTATGAACTCGCGTAATGCGGCGTTTGCCGCCGTTGGACTCGTATTCCTGGCGTTGGCTTCCTACGCCCAGGTGGCGACCGTTGAAGGTGACGTCAAGGGCACGGACGGCAAAGGCGTTCCCGGTGCCGTCATTAAGCTTCACCGCACGGATATCAAGTGGGATTCCCAGACCAAAACGGACAAGAAGGGCCACTATATCCATGCTGGCGTGCCGCTCGGCATGTACGAAATTTCGTGCGAGATTGATGGCAAGCTCGTCGACAAAGTCTCCGGTGTAAAAACCACCCTGGGCGATCATCCTCCCGTCGATTTCGACATGAGGAAGAACGGCTCCCAAGCGACCGCCGCCCGCAACGCCGAGATTCAGAAAGCTTATGAGACCGGCCAGATCTCAGACGATCTCAAACGCCAGATGACGCCTGAACAAAAGGCCGCCATGGAGAAGCAGATCAGCGAACAAGCCGACAAGATGAAGAAGAACAAAGCGTTGAACGATGCATTCAACGCCGGCTTCAGCGCTCTCCAGGATAAGCAGTACGATGTGGCAGTCACCAATCTGGAAAAAGCCGCCGAGCTCGATCAGACCCAGCCCGCCGTCTATGCCAATCTGGGCGACGCCTACATCGGTCTGGCGCAATCCAAAACCGGCGCCGATTTCGACGCCCTCGCGCAGAAAGGCATCGACGCCTACAGCAAGTCGATCGCGCTCAAGCCGGACGATGCCTCCGTGCACAACAACTATGCGCTGGCGCTCGCCAAGGCCAAGAAGTTCCCCGAGATGCAGGCCGAACTGAGGAAGGCCGCAGAGCTCGATCCCACTACCGCTTACGTCAAGTTCTTCAACCTCGGAGCCCTCATGACCAACGCCGGCCAGGCCGAAGCCGCCTCTACCGCGTTCAAGATGGCCATCGATTCCGCCCCCGATAATCCCAAGAACTGCGAAAGCTATTATCAATACGGTCTGTCGCTCGCCGCCCAAGCCTCGGTTTCCCCCGAGGGCAAAATCACCGCGCCTCCCGGCACCGTCGAGGCCTTCCAGAAGTATCTCCAACTCGCTCCCGACGGCAAGAGCGCGCAATTATCTAAGGACATGTTGACCCAGTTGGGTGGCACCATCGATACCAGCTTCAAGAACCCCAACGCCCCAGTTAAGAAGAAAAAATAGCCGGAGTTTCCCGGGGCGGGAGTCGCGCATTCCCGCCCCGATTTGAATGTTCTCAGCCATCGTTCGCGAGTTCCTGCTCCCCCTGCTGGTCTTTCTACTCCTGCGCTCCCTCCTGCGCAGTCTCTTCGCGGCCCTGCGTCCCGCTCCCCGCGCCGCCCAGCCACAGCAGGCCGTGCAATCCGGCGGTGTCCTCAAGAAGGACCCGGTCTGTGGCACCTACGTCTCCACCACTACCGCCGTGACGCGCACGGTGGATGGTGAACTGGTCTATTTCTGTTCAAGGGAATGCGCGGAGAAGTTCCGCGACGCCGAATAAGCTGCCGTTACCGGTCGCAGCAGGGCTTCGTAGTGATGATCAGCGGCAAGATGGGCTTCACTTCGCCAACGTCCATTGCGAAGTAGTGTTGTTCGGAAAGGCTTCGATAGATCAGTCCCGCCACTCCCGCCGCCACCGGACCGCTCACCGACTTGTTGATGGCCGCCAGCATCACCACCACCACCAGTTGATGCTTGCCCACGTCGTTGAACGACCCGAACCATCCCATGTGGCTCGACGAGCTGAAATCCGTGCACGTCCCCGTCTTCCCCAGGATCGGTTCGTTGGAGTCGTATCCCGCGCGTCGCGCCGTTCCGAAATCCACCGCGCCCCGCATACCCACTTTCACGTCCGCGATGCCGTTCGGCGCCAACTCCAGCGGCCGCTTCACCTTCGGCGCAAAATGGTCGATGTCTTCCGATGTTCGCGGGTATTGAAGATAGTAGAGCGTCCCGCCGTTGGCGATCGCCGACAGCATCGCTCCGAGTTCCAGCGGCGTCACCAGGAAGCCTTCTCCGAAACTCGTCATCATCCCCACACCGCCCCATTTCGGAGCCTCCGCCACAATCGTCCCGGGTTGCTCGCCGGGGATATCCAGACCCGCCTTTTCTCCGAGGCCCAGCATCTGCGCGTAGTGCGCCACCCGCTCGTAGCCCAGCCGGTTCCCCAGCGTCGCGAAATACGGATTGTTGGAATGCGCCAGCGCCGTCGTCAGAGTGAAGCTGGCCACCCGGCTCAGCCGGATCACCGTATCGCGCTCCACCACGTGCTCGCTCAGCGCCGCCAGAGCCGTCACCAGCTTGATGGTNNTATTCGGGTCCAGCACCAGCACGCTGCCGTTCGTGGTCCCCAAGGCAGTCACCGCCGCGCGCCGCACCATCAGGTCGTCGCCGTCCACGTTGTCGCCATCCGTCGGATCCACCGGAGGCGGCTTTTTGACGGCCCTCTTGACGACTTTCTTTCTGGTGGCGGTGGTCGCGGTTCTCCCGCTCCCGGAGGCACTACTCCTGGTCGACTGGCCGGCGGCGAACTGGCCGCTCACCAACAGACCCGCGACTAGCGCTGGCAGCAAGAGTTTTTTCATCGCAGCTTCATATGAGACACACCCAGTATAGCCGGTCGTGTGTCATTTCGTACGTCGGCACCTCATTATGCTGCAATCCTCAACACCAGTCAACTCATTCGGCGGAATGGGTTGGCGGCCAGGTGACCCGCCTAAGCCCTAGCTTTTCATCCGCAGCAGCAAATACAGGCCCGCCAGCCCAAACACCACGTCCGGCGCCCACGCCGCCATCGCCGGCGGCAACTGGCCCACTTCCCCAATCTTCTCGAACAGGTTGGAAATCCCCAGGTAGGAAAGCGCAATCGCGATGCTTACTCCGATCCCCGTCATCGCGCCGCGACTCCCCACCAGAAACCCGAAGGGGATCGCGATCATCGCCATGATCAGCGCAAACAACGGCACCGAAAACTTCCGGTAGAGCTGCACTTCCAGACTCACCGTGTCGTACCCGTAGCCGCTATCCCGCAGGTCGCGGATGTATTGATCGAGCTGCACGAAGTTCATCTGCGTGTCTTGCAGGTACTCCTTCAGGAAGTAGCCCGGCGGCTCGGTCAATTCTGGAAATGTCGCCGCCTGAAAGCCCGTGCGGGTGCAGTTCGTGTCGCTCTGGAAGTCGCTGCTCCAGCCGTTCTCGTAGGTCCACGTTCCCGCCCCGGCGTTCCACCGCGCCCGTTCCGCCTTAACCTGCCGCACCAACTGGAACGTCGATGGCTGCAGTTCGTAGACGTTCACGTCGACCATCACCTTTTCCGTCGGGTCGAACAGGCGGTAGTAGTAAATGTGGAAGCCCTTCCCCATAGTCCACTTGCGGTCCGGCCGGTAATACGTCTGCACCGGCTTTCCTTTGATTTCATCCCGCAGCTTGTCCTGCTTGCGGTTTGCATCCGGCACGTAGTAGTAATCGAATGCGAACAGCCCGCCGCTCAGCAACGTGCTCACAATCAGAATCGGCAGGGCCATGCGGTAGAGGCTCACTCCGCAGGCTTTGAACGCCGTCACTTCGTTCTGTTTGCTCAGCACGGCCAGGTTTACCAGCACCGCCACCAGCACGCAGATCGGCATGAACTCGTAGACCAGCATGGGCGAGAGGAAGAACAGGTACATGAACATCTTCTTGAGCGGGATGTTGTGCCGGATCATGTCCCCGGTCAGCTCGAAAAACGTGAACATCAGGAACATTGAGACGAACGCCGCCAGCACGATCCCCAGGTAGAACAGGAAATTCGTCAGAACGTACGTGTCCACGATCTGCGGCAGCAGCGGAATCCTCCAGTAGCGCGCCCGCTCCCCGCCTTTCGGCGCGCGCGGCTTGATCCACCCGAACAGCCGCGCCATTCCACCCGTCAGGCCGGCCGTCAGATCGCGGTCTCCCGGCCGCTCCATGCGCACCAGAAAGATCAGCCCGGTCAGCCCAAACACCACGTCCGGCAGCCAGGTGGCTACCGGCACCGGCAGGCTCCTCTGCTTGGCCACGTTCACCAACGCCACTGAGGAAAGGTAGTAGCAGAAGAATCCCAGGAATACCGCGATCACATACGACGCGGATTTGCCGCCTTTGCGCGTTGCGATCCCCAACGGAATCCCCACCAGCGCCAGCATGACGCAGGCCACCGGCAGGGCAAATCGCTGGTCCAGCTCGATGGCCGCCTCGATCCGGTCCGGCCCCTGGTAGTGCATCAACTGCCGCGTGCTCATGGCCCGCGGTTTTCGCGCCGGCGGTTCCGGCGGCTTCCCCTGCAGCCCTTCGGTAGCCTGGGGGGCCGCGTAGTCGTGCGAGATCAGGTCCTTGCCCATCTCGTGCCGCGCGAAATTGCGCAGTTCGAGCTCGATCCGGCTCCTCTTCGGATCCGACACCGCCACCGCTTCCCGCGCCACCGTAATCATCGGTCCGTCAGCTTTATCGCCGATCCCTTTTTTTCGCTGATCCGGCGGCGTGGTATCCGCGATGAACACCTTGCGCCACGGAGTTGGCGCGCCCGGCGGCGTCTGCCCGACGTCGTCGACGTACAGAATCATGTTGGGAAAATCTTCGTCGAAGAACCGCGGCGGAATCTCCGCCGTGAGCCGGTTGGCTTCGAGCTCCGTCACAATGCGCGTGCTCTCATTGATGGAGTAGGGCGTCAGCCGCAGCGACGCCCACGCCGCCAGGCCCATCCCGATCGCCGCGAACAACAGCACCGGCGCAATCACCTTACGGCTGGATACGCCGGCCGCGCGCATGGCGACGATCTCGCCGTCCGACGCCATCCGCCCCAACCCGACCAGAATCCCGATCAGCACGCCGAACGGAATCGTAAACGGCAACACCGGCGGCATCGCCAGCGCCAGCAGCGTCAACACCGTCCGCGGGCCGGGGTTGCTCCCCACCAGCAGCTTGAACAGCGNNCGGCAGCTTCGGCTGCTCCTCTTCCGCCGGATGCAGCTCCAGATCGTCGATCAGGATGGAAGGCGCCACCACGCAGGTCTCGGCCGTGAACGATGTGCTCCCGATCAGCGCAAACGGCGCCTCGTTGTCCAGGAACTCGAACACCNNCCCCGGAATCGCAGTCCCCGCACCAGTTCCTCGCGCCCGTCCGGGAAGACTTTATATACCAGCAGCGGCATGCTTACCGGGTGCGCCGCTCCTTGCGAAGCCTGCAGCAGCGACCGCACTTCGTCCAGTGCCGCCGAAGAGGGAAAGTCCATCTTGCGCACGATGATTCCATAGGGCTTGCTGCGCGCCTGGATCAGCTCGAGCAGTTTCTTCTTCAGGTCCGCCGCCGGTATGGTCTCGCTGGAGCTCACAAACAGGTTGCTGATGTCCGCGTAGTTCGCCGCGCCCGCCCCCGGCAGCCGCGCCCGCCCGTTCGAGCCTTCAAAGCCCTTCACCGGCTGTCGCGTCAGCAGAACGGCTTTCAGGACGCCCTTCTCCACCAAGCGTAGGGGCTTGGGTATCACGCCTTCGCGGTCGACTTCATACGAGCCGAAGAGCGGCCGGCCGCGCCATTCTTTCTGCGTTGGATCGTCCACCACGTCGAACGTATCCGGCAGCACGC
>PLZX01000264.1 GCA_003152325.1 Bryobacterales bacterium
CCCCGTTCCGTTTTGAAGGGCGGCGCACCTGGACCGATCTTCATCTCATCCCAATGATAGGGTTCCGGCCGCATGATGAGCTGCGATTCGCCCCAGAAACGCAGATCCGGAGAATAGGAAATCCAGACGGACCAGGGAGCGATTTCAGAGTGAGGACGGTCCAACCGGGCATACAGTCCGTCAAACTTTTCGGGAAAGACCACTACATTCCGATAGTCCGCCTCGGTGATGAGGGAGATCCTTTCCACCTGTGTGAAGTCCTTCGTTTTAGCCAGCGCGATCCGCACACCGCACCGCGAGTAGGCGCTGTAAGTGATAATGTAATCCTCGCCCAGACGAGTTACTCGTGGGTCCTCCACGCCGAAGTCTTCATAGGCCGCGAATGGCCCGTCCCGCTCAGGGACCAGAAAAGGTTGCGGGTCGGCTTCGAAGTGAAATCCGTCGTGGCTGCGCGCCGAACCAATGATGGATCTCCCGGTACGAAGATGCGACCGGAAAAGCATGATGTAAACGCCCGCATGCTTCACCACCGCCGCATTGTGGACCGTCTCCACCGCATACGGGATCTGGTCCTTGGTGAGGATCGGGTTGTGCGCGTACCGTCTGACAATATCTCGCTTCATGCCATTTTCTTCGCTTCCATCTCAAAAACCGTCGCGTACACGCGCTCGTATTGTTCCACCATCCGAGCCACGGAGAAGCACTGCTCCACTCGCTGCCTGCACGCGTTCCGATCAATTTGAGGAACTCTTTCCAGGCATCGCGAAGCTTCCTGGGCATTGCCCACCAGAAAACCTGTCACACCGTCTCCGATCACCTCACGGCAAGAGCCCAGGTCCATCGCGATCACGGGCACTCCGGCGGCATTGGCTTCGGCCAGCACCAGTCCGAACCGCTCCGGTATGGTGTTCAGATGCAGCAACGCATACGCGCGCGCGAACAGGTCATTTTTTCCAGCGACGTCCACCGGCCCGATGAACCGGATGTTGACGCCATCGAGGTGCGGTTTGACCTGCTCCTCAAAATAGCTCGCATCCTGAATAATGCCCGCAATGATAAGTCGCCGGCCGCTCAGGAGAGCCACTTCAATGGCCAGGTGGACGCCCTTGTCAGGGTGAATCCGGCCAAGGAAAATCAGGTTGTCGCCGCCCCCCTGCTGAAAGGGATACAGCGACAGGTCGATTCCGTTGTACACAGTTCCAACGTAGTTTAGCCCCGGCATCCGGTCTGAGTTACTAATCGAGACAAAATAGCCGTCGCTGTATTTGCGGTAAACAGGCAAAATCCGAGGTGACGAGAATCCGTGAATGGTGGTTAGTACCGGTGTCTTTACCAGCCGGCTGTATGCCAGAGCCATGAAATCATAGTGGCTGTGTATGAGGTCGAACTCCGCGGCGTGTTCGAACACTTCCGGAATGTGGAGGTACTCAGCCACCTTCGGGTCAATGGAGCGGTCCTCTTCGTAGCCGTGCTCCACTACAGCGTGCAAGCGGGCGGAGGTGACGGAGTCGCCGCTCGCGAACAGAGTCACGTCCCAGCCTCGGGCAACCAGCCCTTCGGCAATGTTGGAGGCTACCGTTTCCCAGGCTCCGTATTGGCGGGGAGGCGTTCTCCATGCTACCGGTGCCAGGATCGCCACTCTTCTTCGAGCCTTCATCGTCTGACCTTGCCACCCTCTCTAACTCATGGCGCTCAGCACCTCTTCGAGCGGCACCGTCGCGAAACGCGTGGAGTGGTCGGCATAGGCATACGGGATGATCAGTTCACTGCCGTGGACCAGCGCGCCGCACGTATAGACCACGTTCGGCACGTAACCGTGACGTTCGTCCTCGGCGGGCTGCAGTAGCGGCTCGCGCAGGCGCCCAATCACCTTGGTGGGGTCATCCTTATCGAGCAGAAACGCGCCGATCATGTACTGTCGCATAGGGCCGACGCCGTGGCTCAGCACCAGCCAGCCGGCGTCCGTCTCGATGGGCGAGCCGCAGTTTCCGATCTGGATCATCTCCCACGGGAAAACCGGCGCCAAAATCAGTTTGGGCTCATACCAGAAGTGCAGAGTATCGGAATAGACCAGATATAGATTCTCATTGTCCTGTCGAGAGAGCATGGCATATAGCCCGTTGATCTTCCGAGGGAACATGGCCATACCTTTGTTCTGCGCCGCCGGACCGTTCAGAGTGATAAACCGAAAGCGCAGGAAGTCGCTGGTTTCCATCAGTCCCGGCATCACCACTCTGCCGTCATAAGCGGTGAACGTGGCATAGTATACGGGCGCGCTATCACCGTTCTGAAAGCAGACGAACCGGGCGTCTTCTATGCCGTTTCGTTGCGAGGGAGACGTCGGGAAGATGATGCGCTCGGAGAGTTCCTGCTCGGGCCTGAACTGGACTTCGTAGTTGGACTCCGCAAGTGCCCGCATGGCCTTGGCTGTATTCCGACGCTCTTTTTCCCCACCCGGCTCGCAGGGCTGTTTCAATTCTTCTCTCACCTGGCGGCGAAGCTCTTTCAGATTAAACGACTGCCCCAGCCTGTCAATCGTTCGACGCGTGAATTCATTGGTCAGTCTGAGATCGAAGAGCTTCCGCTCAAAAAGTGCCCGGTCGTAGAGCGGGCTCGAAATTTGGCGGGCCTCGGTGAGAAAGCCGGATGCCGCCAGGACCTCGATCCAGCCATTGGGATGGATCATCCCCGTGCGAAAAGTAATGGAGGAGACGTGTCCCTCACCCGTGGCTCGAAGGCTCAGCACAAACCGCAACCCGCCTGGCGGAACCCCTGACTGGTCCGGGTGCGGCACAATCGACGGATTGAATAGCGCGGCCGATTCGAGTGAGAACTCGGAGACGAAATAGGAGCCGATCAGCAGCCTTCTCGCGTCCGTCAGCTTGTCATCTAATGACAGCAGGTCATGAATCTTTCCAAATCGTTCCAGAAAGAAATCGCCGATCTTCGGATGGCGCACCGAGAATTCCGTCAGCACTTCGTTGAGCAGGGGGAGAACCCGGTTTTCGGGGATCGAAAGAATCCGCGTGACGATCCTCCCGACCCGCTTCGCGTCGCCGGGGTAAAATGGGCGTAATAGAACGCGGGAATGGTCGGGACGCAAGGCTATGGTCCGGCGCTCAATGTGAATCGGTTTGACGTTCATGCTTGGGTTGTCCAAAGAAACAGAATGTGGCACCGGCATTAACTCTCGATCAGGATCGGGGCCCTGAAGCTGGTGACAATATTTTGCGTCAGCCGCAGTTCCGCCAGCGACAACAGGAACGCCAACGTGGATTCTGCGCCTTGGTTGCGGTTGACCCGGTCCACGTGCAGCCCGTCGAGACAACCCCCGGTCCTGGGCGAGTACAATTCCAATCCGAGATCGTTCCAGCCAAGGAACCAGTCGAACGCACGCCGGGCCTGTTCGTACCACCAGGAATCCGATGTGGACCGATAGGCTTCCAGACACGCCGACATCATCGCTTGCGCTTCCACCGGCTGCTGATCGAAGTTGGCGCGCGTACCGCCGCGCCGGAAGAACCCGTTGCTGCCGATAGGCCGGAAGTGCCCGTTTTCGGAGGTTTGCATCTGCACGAGCCACCGAAGCGTCTCAACACCTCGATCCAGCACCGCTTTTTGGCCCGTAGCGCGGCCGCTCAGAATCAGGGCGTGTGCCAGTTTCGCATTGTCGTAACTCAGTACCTGTTCAAACCACGGCCAGTCGGACGAGGCCGCTCGATCGTACAAGTCCATCAAGCGCGCCACCAGAGTCTCACGCGTCTGGGTAACGAAGCTGTCACCGCTCAATCGGCGCAAATAGTCGTGAATACCAATCAAACTGAACGCCCAGGCCCGCGGCGATGCAAACTGTGTCACCACCGGCAGAGCTTCCACGAAGAGTTGGCCGGCCATCACCTGGAAACTGCGGTAAGAGGAAGCCCCAACCCCTACCCCGAGCGCCCAAATTGCCCTGGCGTGACAGTCCTCCGAGCCTTGTTGGTCGAGCCAATGACGATCGAAACCCAGATGATTGTGGAAACGTCCCGTCTTGCGATCGAACGCGTGATACAAAAAGGCCGCGTAGGTTGTGGCGAGTGATCGTATGCGTTCCGGCTCTTCCCCCAGATCTTCCAGCAGCACCGCCAGAATAAAGGCACGCGCGTTGTCGTCCGTGCAGTACCCTTCGGAAAAGTTTGGCACGCTGAACACGGCGTGTTGAAAGATACCCGTCGAGTCCGTCATGCGCGAAAGATGATCCAGCTTCACCTCGGGTACTTCACGCGGCTTCTGGTCCAGCGTTCTCGTGGAAAGCGACTTCCGCAGCGTCGACAGTGCCTGGAGCCGCGAAAGCTCGAAGGAACGCATATACAGCCGCGCCACATTGCTCCAAACCATCTCCCGGCCCAGCTTGTAAGCACCCTCCCGCATGGCGTTCCGGCGGACATCGTCGCGCAGCAACGCGCT
>PLZX01000291.1:0-667 GCA_003152325.1 Bryobacterales bacterium
TCAAGAAGGGCAAGAGCGAGAAGTATATCAAGGACGAGAAGGAATTCACGCGCGAGATCATGCGGCGCGCCACGGAGAACCTGAGGCTGGAGATCCACTCGACCGGCAACGGCGGCACTCCCAAAGCGGTGCTGGAAGGGGCCGAGCTGCGCGCCTACCTGCTCAATCTCGACGAGTACGAACAGATGTTCCACAAAGTGCTGCGGCGCCTGCGCGATCCGCGGGTAGTGGAAACGCTGGCCAATACCGAGCTGCACGTGGATCACAAAGCCGAATTCCAGGACGAAGCCAACCTCAAGCCGATTTTCGAAACTCTGAAGAAACTCGGGCTGAATCCGGAGATGCGGCACGATGAAGAGCATTCCGCATACGGCGTGACATTCCACGATTCCACCAACGCCGAGCGCACGGTGGGGCTGGCGCTGGCCGCGCAGCCCGAGTACCGCCGTTTCCGCACGCTGGCCCGGACCATCGGCAAATACAACGAGCCGCCCTTCGTGGTGGTGAAGAACGAGCACCGCGAGTCGCTGCCGAATTGGGGCGAGTTGCTGGACCACGTCAAGGCCGAGGGGAAGAAAGATGCGTCGGTGCAGCGCTACAAGGGACTGGGCGAAATGAACGCCGAGCAACTGGCGGAAACCACCATGAACCCGGAGAAGCGCACGCT
>PLZX01000291.1:675-8570 GCA_003152325.1 Bryobacterales bacterium
GCGCAGCGGCCTTGCGCACGTCTTCCAGGACGCGCTCCATGTCGGACTTGGTAGTGCGGTAATTCAGAACGCAGCCGCGCAGGGCGAAATGGCCGTGCACTTTGGCGTTCGATAGATACGTGCTGCCGGCGCGCTGTACTTCCACCAGCAAGCGCTCGTTGAGGGCGTCGAGATCGCCGGTGAAATTCTCGGGTTTGTAGCGGAAGCAGAAAACCGAGAGGCCTACCGGCGTCAGCATTTCAAAATCGTCACTGACGTTCACCAAGCCTTGGAAGTATTCGGCACAGGCGATATTGTCTTCGATGGCCTGGCTGAGGCGCTCGGCGCCGGCGTACTTGATGAGGAGCCAGAGATCCAAGGCGCGGAAGGGACGGGTGAGCTCGGGGCCGTAATCCCAAAACGCGAAGGCCTCATCGCGTTCCAGACCGATGACGCGGGCGTATTCGGCGCCGTGCTGGAAGGCGGCGCGCGCGGCGGCGGGGTCTTTGTAGAGCACGCAGCCGCAGCCCACGGGGAGGTAGAGCCACTTGTGGGGGTCGAGGGTCACGGAATCGGCTTGGGCGATGCGCTCGAAGAGGTGCCAGGCGGAGGGCGCCAGCGCGGCGAAGCCACCGTAGGCGGCATCGACGTGCAGCCAGAGGTCATGGCGGTGGGCGACATCGGCGATGGGGCCCAGGGGATCGAAGGCGCCGGTGGCGGTGGTTCCAGCGCTAGCCACGACGCAGAAGGGCAGATGGCCTGCGGCGAGATCGGCTTCGATGAGGCGCGAGAGGTCTTCGACATCCATCCGCAATTGGTCGTCGGTCTTGACGGAGCGGACGTTCGATTCGCCGATGCCGAGCATACCGGCGGCTTTGGCTATCGAAAAATGGCCTTCTTCGGAGACGTAGAGGCACATGCGGCGACCGGCCGCGGTCATGCCCTCGCGTACCACGTTAACGGGCGCCTTGCGGCTGCGGGCGGCTGCCAGCGCCGCGAAGTTGGCCATGGAGCCTCCGCTGGTCAGCAACCCCGCGGCTTCCGGCGGATACCCAAGCATTTGTTTGAGCCAATCGATGGTCAAATGCTCCAGGTCCGTTCCGGATGGCGCCGACCGCCAGCAGGTGGCGTTGATGTTGAGAGCCGCCGCCAACATGCTTCCGACGGCGGTTATGGCGGTTCCCGGCGACGAGACATAGCCAAAGAATCGCGGATGAGCATTGTGGCGGCTGTACTCGCAGATCACATCGCGGAGTGTGTGGAGCAGTTCGTCGAAGCCGGCGCCCTGCGACGGCAAGCGCTCGTCGATTCTACGGCGAATTTCCTGGGAGGTGGTCGGGACCAGGACCGGCCGGTCCGCCAGGGTTTCATAGTAGGCGGCCAGAAAATCGACCGCCTGGCCGGCAATGCGGCGGAATTCGTCGGCCGGAATGGCCAGTTTGTCACTCATATGGATTGAAGGGTTAGGGTAACAACATTTCGCATACACGCTTTAGCCCCGGGCGCAGTTGTATCTAGTGGAAAGGATGAACGTTCTGGCGCTTCTGGCGATGGCCGCTCCGGTAGAAAGCCCCGACAACGGTGCGCGCGCGATCGCCGCGGCAAATGCGGGCGACTTGGCGGCCTTCGAGAGCCTGATGCGCCAAAACGAGCGCCTGGTGCTGGTGACGGCGCTGCGGTTGCTCGGCAAGCTCGAAGATGCGCAGGACGCCTCCCAGGAAGTCTTCCTGCGGCTGTACCGCAACCTGGGAAAGATCGACGCCGTCGAGAACGTGCCGGGGTGGCTTTATCGCGTGACGGTGAACGTCTGTCACGACATGGCGCGAAGGCGGCCAGCGTCGGTGGCCGTGGACGACATGCCGGAACTGGCGGATACGGGGGCCGACCCGCAGCAAAGCGCCACCCAGGCGGAGCGGCGGCGCGCGTTGGCGATGAGCCTGCGCTTTCTTTCCGAAAAGGAGCGCGCGGCGATGGTGCTGCGAGACCTGGAGGGGCTTTCCACCGGGGAAGTGGCGCGGGCGCTGGGATCGAGCGAAGCCACGGTACGCTCCCAGATTTCGAAAGCGCGCATCAAAGTGCGGGTTTTCATGGAGCGCTATTTCCGGAGCCATTTATGAACTGCCAGGAATGGGAAGAACGAATCGCTCTTTATGCGGCGGGCGACGCAGCGCCGAGAGAGGGTGCGGAGATTGAACGGCATGTGGCGGAGTGCCAGGGGTGCCAGGTGTTTTGGAGTGGCATGAAGCAGAGCCTGGTTTGGCTGCGGGAGGCGCACCGGGAAGAGATTGCGCCGGCGCATTACGCGGTGGTGCGGGCGCGGGTGATGGCGGAATTGGAGAGAGGGCGCGCGCGGTGGTGGAGGCGGGTTTGGGTGTACGGGCTGGCGGCGGTAGTGCTAGCGGCGGTGATGGCGGTGGTGCGACCGCACGCGGCGGCCCCCCCGGTGCGGACCACACAGGCGGTAGTGGCGAAACCGGCGGATGCCGGCCAGGGGGCCGGCAGCAGACCGGGGGGTCTGCCCCACGATAGGGTTGGCAGGCGGAAGCGCCTACCCCACGCCAAGGCGGAGACCATTCTGGTGAAGTTGGAGACGGACAACCCGGATGTGGTGATTTATTGGATCGCGGAAAGAAGAGGAGACTGAAATGAAACGATTGATACTGGCAGTGGCACTGATCGTAATGCCCACCCTGGCACAGGTGGCACAAGACCCCGCGGAGCGGATTCAGAAGCTGGTGACGGTAAAGTTTGCGGACCCGCAGTCCGTCGCCAACCTGCTCTCCAACTTCGGCGTGGAGTTGCGGTTGGATAACCGCATGAAAGTGATTGCCTTGAGCGGGCGGCGGAGCAACGTGACCACGGCCGAGGACGCCATCAAGCAATTGGATGTCCCCGCGGCCGGCCAGAAAGACATCGACCTGACGGTCTATTTTGTGGTGGCGAGCGACCAGTCGAACGTCACCGGCAGTCCCATTCCCAAGGAACTCGACAGCACGGTAGCGACACTCAAGGGCGCATTCCCGTTCAAGAACTTCGTGATGCTGGATGTGCTATCGCTGCGCTCGCGGTCGGGCGCAATGTCGGATGCCAGCGGGCAGTTGACGGGCGGGCGCCTGACGACATTTAGCGTCCGGTCGGCAAGCGTGGATGGCGACGGCAGCATGATCCGGTTGGACCAACTGCACGCCGGATTGCGAGTGCCGGTTGGGGGCACCAGCGAGAAGCAGAACTACGTGAATACGGGCATCTCAACCGATGTAGTGGACGTGAAGGAAGGGCAGAAACTGGTGGTGGGCCGGAGCAGTTTGAACGGGCCCGATACGGCTCTGTTTCTAGTGTTGATCGCGAAAATTGCGCAGTAGCGGAATCTACCGAATGCGTTCGTCTTTTTCGATTTTTCCGTCGCGGATATGAATGATGCGGTGGGCGTGGAGCGCGATATCGTGCTCATGGGTCACCAGGATGATGGTGTTGCCCGCCTGGAACAGCCGCTCGAACAGCCCCATGATTTCGTTGCCGGTGGCGGTGTCGAGGTTTCCGGTGGGCTCGTCCGCGAGCAGAATCGAAGGGTTGTTGACGAGCGCACGGGCCACCGCGACGCGCTGGCGTTGGCCGCCGGAAAGCTCATTGGGCTTGTGATACATGCGGGCTTCGAGATCCACCTGGCGCATGGCCAACTTGGCCATCTCCAGGCGCTTCTCAGTGGAGATGCCGGAATAAATCAGCGGCAACTCGACGTTGTGGAGGGAAGTGGCGCGTGGCAGCAGGTTGAACGTCTGGAAGACGAAACCGATTTCCTTATTGCGGATGCGGGCCAGTTGATCGTCCGACATCTCGCTGACCAGATTGCCATTGATGTAGTACTGCCCGGAGGTGGGCGTATCCAGGCAGCCGATGAGATTCATCAGAGTCGATTTACCCGACCCGGAAGGTCCCATGATGGCTACGTACTCGCCGCGCTTGATTTCAATATCCAAACCAGAAACGGCATTGATCTCCTGGTCGCCCATGATGTAGGTCTTCCAGAGATTGTAGGTGCGGATGACGATACCGTCCCGCTTGAGTTGCTCGCCACGGAGGATGAGTTCGTTTTTTTCGGCCACTGCTGACATCGTGATGGTTCCTGTTCCTAGATTGTAGCGCGCTTAGCTCTTGGGCGTTTCGACGACCGGCTTGTTGTCGACCTTGACCTGGGCGTCGTTGGCGATGGTCCGGATGATCTGGTAGGTGCCCGTGACAATCTGCGCGCCTTCGTCCAGACCGGTCAGCACCTCGATATCGGTGGCGCCGGTGATGCCGGTTTCCACTTTGTGGAAAGTGGCCTTGCCGCCGGCCACGACGAACACGCCCTGAATCTCTTCCTTACGGGCTTTCTCGGCGGCGGGAGTGAGCTTGATGACCGGCTGTGTGCCGGACGCCGGGGTTCCGGGCTTCTTCGGTTCCAGATCGCCCTTTTGGCGGACGGTGAGCGCCTGGATGGGAATGGTGAGCGCGTTCTTGCGCGTGGCTGTGGTGATCTTGGCAGTGCAGGAGAGTCCCGGACGGATTTCATCGGGCGGGTTGTCCATGGCGATCACCACCTTGAAATCTTTGGCTTCCTGGCTGGAGATGGCGCTTTGCGAGGCGGCGACGCCGGTGGAGCGCAGAATGGCGGTGTTGCCGATTTCGGTCACATGGCCTTTGAAGGTCTTGTTGGGAATGGCATCGATGGTGATCTCCGCCTGTTGCCCAAGCTGCACGTTCACGATATCGGTTTCGTCGACTTTCACTTCGGCGGTGATCAGCGACATATCGGCGATGGTCATGATGAGGGTGCCAGTCTGGTTTTGCAAACCGGGAACCACGGACTCACCGGCGCGCACGGGCAGGTTGGTGACGACGCCCTCGAGCGGGGAGTAGGAATCGTACTTGTGGAGAATGTCGCTGCTGCGCGCGAGGACGGCTTTGGCCATGTTGATGCGACGCTGGGTGGCAGTGAGCTGGGCGGCGGTCTGCTCGCGCTGGGACCGGGCCTGAACCAGACGCGCGCGGGCTTGATCGACGGCGGCTTTTTGCGCGTTGTAGAGGGCGGTCTTGCTCTCGAGGTCCTGTCTGGCGCCAAGTTTTTCCTTGTAGAGGTCGTTGGCGCGGTCGGCATCCTGCTTGGTGCGGGCGAGATCGGCCTCGGCCTCGACCACAGCCGCCTGCATGGTGGCTAGGTTGTCGTCGGCGGCCTTCAAGCCGGCTTCCGAGGCATTGGAATCGGCCTCCGAGGATGCCAGGCTGGCCTTTTGAGTTTCGACATCGGCGGTGGGCTGGGTGTTCTCAATCTTGGCCAACAACTGGCCCTTGTGGACGTGGTCGCCCTCGCGCACCAGCAGTTCGGTGATGTCGCCCATGGCGTTGGCGCCGATGTTGATGTAATTCTTAGGTTTAATCTCGCCGGAGGCGGTGACGATGCTGGTCAGATCCTGCCGCACCACGGATCCGGTTTGCACCGTGACCAAGCCGCGCTTGCTATAAACCGTGCTGGCGTAAACGCCCGCGGCCAGAACGACGACGGCCGCCAGAGTGATGATTACTTTCCACTTAGTCTTCACAACCAAATTCTCCGTATCACCGCAATTAGACGCAAAAAACGAGGATGAAGTTCAATTTCTATTCTACACGCAGGCGGGGTGCGCCTCTTTTGGAAGACGGGCCACGCCTGTGAAAGTTAGCCGCCCTACTTGAGCCAATCCACCGAATCGGGGGGAGTGTTTTCACATTGGTTGGTTTCGGTGACGCCGCCGGAAAGCTGGGCGCAGGCGGTGGTGGTGGCGGTGCGGATGGCTCCCTCGCGGGTTTCGGCCGATCCGGTGCGGCAATCGCGGCTTCCTTTAAAAGTGATACAGACCTGGCAGCGGAAGGGTTGAGCGTGGAAGGAGGAGAACACCAGGTAACCGAGCACGGTTGCAGCGAACAGGATTCCCAGCCAGGTGGTCTTCTTCACGCGAAAAAGTTTCCCATATTGCGAAACTTGGCATAGCGGTGCTGGACCAGTTGATCCGGGCTGAGGCCGTCGAGCTCATTCAGGCTGCGGCGGAGGTGCTGCCGCAGACTTTCGGCCGCCGCGTCGGGGTCTTCCTGAGCGCCGCCAGAGGGTTCGGGGATGATGCCATCGATGAGTTGCAACTCCAGCAGGTCCGGCGCGGTCAGTTTGAGGGCGGCGGCGGCCTGTTCGGCTTTCCCGGAATCGCGGTAGATGATGGCGGCGCAGCTTTCGGGCGAGATCACGCTATAGACGGCGTTTTCCATCATCAGCACGGTGTTGCCGACTCCCAGGGCTAAGGCGCCGCCGCTGCCACCCTCTCCGATGCAGACCACCACCACCGGGACGCCCAAGCGAGCCATTTCCCGAAGGTTGCGGGCGATGGCCTCGGCCTGCCCGCGCTCTTCGGCATCGATGCCGGGGTAAGCTCCGGGAGTATCCAGAAGGGTGACCAGCGGCCGCCGGAACTTGTCGGCGATCTGCATCACGCGCAGGGCTTTGCGGTAGCCTTCCGGTTTGGGCATGCCAAAGTTACGAAAAAGTTTCTGTTTCGTGTCGCGGCCTTTTTGCTCGGCTACCACCATCAGCGGATTGCCTTCAAACTGGGCGAGGCCGGCGACGATGGCGGGGTCATCGCCGAAGGTGCGATCCCCGTGGATTTCCTGGAAATCCGTGAACAAACGCTGAATGTAGTCGAGCGAATGGGGGCGCTTGGGGTGGCGGGCCAGTTGCACGCGCCGCCAAGCGGGATGGGATTCCGGTTTTGCCCCGGGGTTTTCCTCTGGAACCACATAAACATCTTAACAGGGCTCCGCTCAAAAACTTCTCCGGAGCGCTCGTTGGTTCTGGATTGAGCCTGCCAAATGTGGTTTCAAAATGGAGCTATTGATGTTGATAGCCTTCCCTCTGCCCATGGCAGCAGATAGGTCCCGTATATGGTGAGCTTGTGCCTCTAGCGCTCGGAATCCAGCGCATATAGTTGTTAAAAAACGACTTATTTGCCAGGAACGGGAGTGGGTCAACATGGTTTAATCGCTTCAGCTACGGATTGACAGGCGAGCGGCGATTCTGGCACGCTGGGATTGTCGGCAATGGCCACGATGAAAGAAGTAGCGGTGCGAGCAGGGGTTTCGATCGCCACGGTCTCCTATGTTCTCAACGACGCACGCAAGGTGCGGCCGGAGACCGAAAGGCGGGTCCTATCGGCTGCCAAGGAGTTGGGGTATTACCCGAACACCGCGGCACGGAGCCTGGTGGTGGGTCGGAGTTCCATGGTGGGGCTGATTGTCCCGGATATCGGCAATCCTTTCTTCCCAGAGATCACGAAGTCGTTCCAGGACGCCGCGCGGTTGTCGGGCCTGGAGACCATCGTGATGAACACCAACTACGATTTGCAGCGGACGCGCGACGCGGTGGACCGGCTGATGAGCCTGCAGGTTCCGGGCGCGGCGTTCCTCACGTCGCAGGTGGATCCAGCCATCCGCCTGGCGCTCTCCCGGAAGGGAATCTGCGCGGTCTACCTGGACCACGGGGTGGCGGGGCCGCACATCAGCGGCATCGCCATCGACTACGAACACGGAATACAGGCCGCGGTGGCGCACCTGCTGGAATTGGGCCACCGGCGGATCGGGTACATCGGCGGACCGGCCAATGGGGCGGCCGCGAGGCGGCGCAAGCTGGCGTTTCTGGATTGCTTGTCAGCGCGCACGGACGTGGATGTGCGGATGATGGATTCCGACTTCAGCGTGCAGGGCGGTTACTTCAGTTGCTCGAAACTGCTGAACGATTTTCCGGCGACGGCGGTGATGGCGGCCAACGACATGATGGCGATCGGCGCCATGCATTGCGCGTACGATCGCAAAATTCCGGTGCCGGCCGAGGTTTCCATCGTAGGGTTCGACGACAT
>PLZX01000344.1 GCA_003152325.1 Bryobacterales bacterium
TCGGCGGTGGAGAGCGCGAAGTTATCGGGCTTGTCGTAGGGCACGCGCCGGGTGATGCGCAGGACCGTGCGGACTTCATCCAGCGCCTGCGGCAGCTTGCCCGCGATGGCGGTCACAACGATGGCATTGTCCCGCGCGTTGGGGTACATCTTCATCAGCATTCCATAGGGCACCAGCACCCGCGTGTCGGTGTCTCCGAAGAACGACGCCGCGGGCCGCAGCATGCTCCCAATCACCTGGAGCTCGTGGCCGTCCACCAAAATCGTCTTGCCCACGGGATCGACGTTGGCGTATAGCCCCTTCTCAATGTCCTGGCCGATCACGGCCACGGGCATGCGGCGCCGGCTCTCTTCGTCGGTAAAGAAACGGCCGCGGTGAATGTCCACTTGACCGCCGCGCGCGTAGGCTTCCTCCACGCCGAACATGTTGACGTCATAGACGTCGTTGCCTTTGTAGCGGGCGTTGTTCATCCCCGACGCAAATACCATCGCAGAAACGTCTTCCACAGATTTGCAGCGCTCGCGGATGTCCACCGCGTTCTGGTACGTCAGGTCTTTGCGGGTGCGCTCCTCGGCCGTCAGGCGACTGGTCCGGGGGCCCACCGGAAATTTGAAGACGATGATCGAGTTCGGACCGAAGCTCCTCAGCACCCCCGCAATGGAAGCGTCAAAGCCCGACAGAATCGCCGCCACCCCGATGATGGTGCCTGTCCCGATGATCACGCCGAGCACGGTCAGGAAGGCGCGCAGCTTGTGGCTGCGGATGGTCTGGAAGGCCAGCACGAGTCCGTTCGCAATCGCCAGGTTCGACATCCGTTACCTCTCCACCCGCAAGGCTTCGATCGGGTCCAGCTTGGATGCCCGCCGCGCCGGGTAGATGCCGAAAAACAGCCCCACCGTCGCCGACAACCCCACACCTACGAACACCGATGTCCACGGCAGCGCCATCGGCACCGAGGTCAGGTTGCGCACCGCAAATGCCAGCAGCCATGCCAGCGCCACGCCAGCGAGGCCCCCGGTCGCCGACAGCACCGACGATTCCACCAGGTATTGGTTCAGGATATCGCGCCGCCGCGCGCCCAGCGATTTGCGAATACCGATCTCGTGCGTCCGCTCGGTCACCACCGCCAGCATGATGTTCATGATCACCACGCCGCCTACTACCATGAAGACCGAGACGATGCCCACCGCCATCCCCGAGATCGCCGCCGTCAGCCGTTCCCACAGGCTGACAATGGTGTCGGAAGCGAACAGGCTAAAGTTATCCTCCTGCCCCGGCGTGAGGTGCCGGTAGGACCGCAGCAGCACGCGCACTTCGTCCTCGGCCTCCATGAGGTGTGGCTGGTCAATGGCCTTGGCCACCAGGCGAATCCCGGTGTGGGCGCCGTAGGTCTTGAAGTAGCTTTCGATGGGGATCATCACGAAGTTGTCCTGCGAGTTGCCGAAGACGCTGCCCAGCGTCTTGGCTACTCCCACCACTTCGTATGGGTTGCCCTCAACCGCAATGGTCTTGCCCAGCGGGTCCTCGCCTTCAAAAAACGCTTTGCGGACGTCATTCCCGATGAATGCCACCGGCGCGTGACGCCGCACTTCTTCATAAGTGACGCTGCGGCCCACATCCACCTGCACGTTGTTGATGGCCGGAATGGAGTCGGTGATTCCCTCGATGTCGACCTGCTCCTGCGATTGCGCCTTGTAGGTGACGCGCGCTTGCCGCGAGACCATCATCCCCATGTCTTTCAGCAGCCGCGCCTCGGACTTCACGAACTCGTACTCTACCGGCTTGATCTGCGGATTGCGCTTCTGCATTTCGAGAAACTTCTTGGGGTTGAAATCTCCAAAAAAGGCCATCCGCACCACGCGGAAGCCGTCCGAACCCATGTCCGAGACCTTTTCGGCGATATACACGTTCATCCCGTGAATCAGCGCGGTCACGGTAATCAGGGTGGTGGTGGCCAGGATGATCCCCAGCAAAGTAAGGAAGCTACGCAGCTTGTTCTTCCGCAACGAATCCAGCGCGATGCGTCCCGCCTCCCAAAAGGAAGCGCTCAGACGGAATGATCGTGTCTTTACCACTGGTGTGATCTACGAAGATAAGACGTGGTTCGTTCCGCAGAATTAACAAATGAGGCTTGAGACAAGGAGGCTTGCGAGTTGTACCCGAACCGCGATGGCGCCGCACGGAAAACCAGCGGGAGCCGCGGGAATGAGGCATTTCCGCCCCCCTTCCCGCGGTGTAAGGTAGCAGGAGGAGATCATGCCAGAAATCACGTCCACCGCAGCATGCGTCAGTTGCACGCAGATGTATTCCGACCGGGGCAAAGGCCAGGTTCCGTGTTGGCAGGCACACCACGAGGCCAATACTTGCGGGCGCCCGGTTTTCATGGCGGTGGACGTCGGTGATGTCGGCTCTCCTTGTGCATATCACGCGGATTTGCCCAATCTGGTGCCCTTTCTCCTTAACTTTCCGGGTAATACGGGGTTCCATGATGACGGCGCCAAGGGTCTTTCCTCCAACACTGCCAGGACTCTGTCGAGCCGCTTGAAAGGATTTGCAGGCGTGGAAACCATGCAATCCGTACTACGCTCAGGAAGCGCCGCCAAGCGAAATGAGGTCACGGAAGAAGCTCGTAAATGGGTTGGTTACTACAAGGAGGGCGGCCAATCGGTATACCGTCCGGGAGGCTCTCAGGCAGCCGGTTACGTCTTAATACTTGCGCGGCCGAACGATCCGCAATTCATTAGATTTTTGGGCCAGTACGGTGCGAAAGTCGCGCCGCGCGGAAAATACACCCGCTTTGAGAAATACTCCTGGGTAATCCTGGCCGGCATCGACAAGACCAAACCCGAGTTGGGAAAAATGCTGCGAGAATTGCTCAGCGGGGAAAACCTTCCGAAAGCCATCGGCATTTTCGCGCTTTTCACGGGCTTCATGACTGCGGCAATGGCCGTCGGCGGGATGGCCAGGGCACTGGCCGCCATCGTCTCCATGGGGCTCAATGCGAACGACATGATGACCTGCGCCAGCCTCCTCAAAGATGCCTGTCTGGCGACAGAAGCGGCCGACACCGAGGTGGCACTCAACGCAGCGGGCCAAAACTTTGGGTTATTTCTCGCCGTGCTGACCACTCTCATCGCTCCCGCCGCTCTCGGGGCTGCCGCGGGCAGGCTGCTTCATTGGTTTACCAAAGAGCGTCCAGCGACTTGGAGGCGCCTGGAGCACGAGGAGCATGGCACCCCGCACAACGAGAATCCGTCCGCGGAAAAGCATCAGCAAAAGCCCACGTCGCCGGTGGGCCAACGGCCTCATGATCCGCTGGCGCCCATCCAGGCACGACTGCCGACAAAATTTGAGCGGGCATCGGGAATGTGGAGCCACCACCTGACACCCTTAAAACAGTATGCCCGTTCGAAAAACGCCCTTTTCGTGGCGCGATGCGGCAACGAGGCGAGCCTGCCTCACCAATTCAGCGAACTGGTGACCGGCAAGGTCGTGGACGTGAAATGGAAGACCGCGCATGATGGCCCGCACGCCGGATTGGTCGTCGCGCCGGAATGGACCAAATTCACGAAAAAAGAAGACTGGCAAAAATTCATGCACGTGTGCGCGGTATTGAAGCAGAAAGGATACACGTTTAAGCCTCCACCGAAGGAGGGACGTTTGCCTGAACCCGGTTCGCTGCTCTTGGGCCCCAACGGAAAGGCCTTCTGCTCCGATGTCGACAAAATGGGTATGTACGTCATTAAGGGCGGCCAAGCGGTGGATCATAACCTGGCACAGGATTTCAACAACCACCCGGAGCTCGTCAAGATGTTGAACGAGAAGGTGTATAAATCCATAGAAATGGATCAACATCCGGGACAGGATTTCTTCATCACCGGCGTGGATGCCAACGGCCGCCCCATCATGGGATTGCATCCCAAACCCGACGAAAAGTTCCTGGTGATCATGGGTGATCGAGAGCCGCCGCCGGCCTACGTAGTGGATCTCAAATTATTGAAGGATATTTACCAGAAGTACGGAATTCGGTGGCCCTACAACACCTAGTCCATCAGCGATCCCGAATGGAAGCGGGAGCCGCAACCAGCAACCCCTTGCCCGGTTGAGATATCATTCGGATTCACCCTAAATGATTGCCAAAGACCTGAATCCGTCGGGCGCGCCGCGCCGCTACCTGCCACTTTTGCTGGTGCTGTTCGCCTGCTCGGGCTGTTCCGCCCTCATCTACGAAATCATCTGGTACCAATTGCTGCAACTGGTGATTGGGTCCACTGCCGTCTCGCTCGGGGTCCTGCTGGCCACCTTCATGGGCGGCCTATGCCTGGGCAGCCTGCTGCTGCCACGCAGCTCCCGCGCCCGCGCGATGCACCCCCTGCGCGTCTACGGCCTGGTGGAACTGGGGATCGGCGCGTGCGGGATCCTGGTCCTGATCCTCACGCCGCTGGTGGATAGCATCTACGTCGCCGCGGTAGGGCACGGACTTCCGGCGATCCTCTTCCGCGCGTTGATCGCGGGCATCTGCCTGCTGCCGCCCACCTTTCTGATGGGAGCTTCGCTGCCGGCCGCCGCCCGCTATATCGAATCCTCGCCCCGCGGAGTTTCCTGGCTTGGCTTCCTCTATGGCGGTAACACCGCCGGCGCGGTCTTCGGCTGCCTGCTGGCCGGCTTCTACCTGCTGCGCGTCTACGACCTCACCACCGCCACGCTGGTCGCTGCCGCCATCAACGTGGTGGTTGGGCTGGTCAGCCTCGGTCTGGCCGGACGAACGCCGGAGGCCGCGCCGGCGGCACAGAGCAAAGGCCCCGCGATGGTCGCCTTCGGCCCTTGGCCCATCTATGTGACGATCGCGATTTCCGGCGCCACCGCCCTGGGTGCGGAAGTGGTGTGGACGCGCCTGCTCGGATTGTTGCTGGGCGCCACGGTCTACACTTTCTCCATCATTCTGGCGGTCTTCCTGGTCGGTATTGGAATTGGCAGCGCCGCAGCAGCAGCGGCTTTGCGCAGCGGCTCCCTGCAGCCTCGCGTGGCCATCGGCTGGTGCCAGATGCTGCTGGCTGGAGCCGTCGCCTGGACCGCCTTGATGCTCTCCAGTTCGCTCCCCTACTGGCCCATCAACCCGCTGCTTTCCACCAGCCCCGGATTTACTTTTCAAATCGATCTTGCCCGCGTGATCTGGACGGTGTTGCCGGCCGCGCTGCTGTGGGGCGCCAGTTTTCCACTGGCGCTGGCCTCGGTGGCTTCCCAGGTGGACGACCAGGGCAGCATGGTGGGCGGAATCTATGCCGCCAATACCGGCGGCGCGATTGTGGGCGCGCTGGCCTTCAGCCTCGTCCTGATTCCCTCAGTCGGCACGCTGGGCTGCGAACGCATCCTCATCGTGCTCTCAGCCGTCGCCGCGGTCTTCGCCCTCGGCCCACTGGTCAAGCAATCCAAGGGGCTGTCCGCCACCATGGCGCTGGCCGGGGCGCTGGCCGTCGCCGGCTGGCTCTCCGCCAATGTATCGGATGTCCCAGGCATGCTTATAGCCTACGGCCGCCGCATCATGATTTCCTCCGGCTCCTCCAAGCTGCTTTATGCCGGGGAAGGCCTGAATTCTTCGATTGCCATCACCCAGTGGAACGATGGCGCGGTGCAGTTCCACGTCAGCGGCAAAGTGGAAGCCTCCACCGAGCCCTATGACATGCGCCTGCAGCGCATGCTCGGCCACCTGCCCGCGCTCTTCGCATCCCAACCGAAATCCGTGCTCATCGTGGGCTTCGGCGCGGGCGTGACCGCCGGCTCTTTCGTGCTCTATCCCGGAATCCAGCGCATCGTCATCTGCGAAATGGAGCCGCTCATTCCGCCCACCGCCACGCAGTATTTCGCCAAAGAGAATTACAGCGTGATGCACGATCCGCGCGTCCAGATCGTCTACGACGATGCCCGCCACTTCGTTCTCACCACCAACGAAAAGTTCGACATCATCACCTCCGACCCCATCCATCCCTGGGTTAAGGGCAGCGCCACTCTTTATTCCAATGAGTACTTTGAGTTGGTGAAGCAGCACCTCAACCCCGGCGGCATCGTCACGCAGTGGGTGCCCCTCTATGAAAGCGACACCGCTACCGTCAAGAGCGAGGTGGCCACTTTCTTCGGTGTCTTTCCGAACGGCTCGGTCTGGGGCAACGACAACAACGGCTCCGGATACGACACGGTGCTGCTCGGCCAGGTGGAGCCCTTGAAGATCGACGCCGACGCCCTGGAGCGGCGCTTAGAGAGCCCGGCCGATGCGCCCATCGCCAAATCGCTTCGCGACGTCGGATTCGGCTCGGTGGTCGATCTCCTCGCCACTTATGCCGGACAGCGCGGCGACCTGCTGCCGTGGCTCGAAGGCGCCCAAATCAACCGCGACGGCAATCTGCGCCTGCAATATATGGCCGGTCTCGCGCTCAACACGAGTATGGAAGGCACGATCTACAATGAGATTCTGAGCTACCGCCGCTACCCGCAGAACATGATCGTGGCCTCGCCGGCTATCGAACAGGCGCTGCTGGCGGCGCTCCAGAGCACGCCGCGGTAAGCGGCTGAAGAACGACGGACTCCTTGTGATGGCTGCCGACGAGTTGATTGACAAGATGAGGCGCGATTGGGACGCGCGGGCCCGTGAAAATTCCCGCTATTACATCGTCAATTCCCGAAAAGACTGGCCGGACGAAGACTTTGCGCGTTCCGGTGAAGAAACAGTGGCGCGCTACGTCCTGACCGATATGGAGAATGTGTGTCAGGGCAAGAGTCCGAAGGAAATGCGGGTCTTGGATTTTGGATGCGGGGTGGGACGGGTCACTCGCGCGCTGGCGGAAATATTCGGAGAAGTCCACGGGGTAGACATCAGCGGTGAGATGGTGAAACTCGCCAGGACACAACTCTCAGACCTGCCGAACGTGCGTGTCCACCAGACCAGCGGCAGGGATTTGGACGTGCTGGGAGATCTGATGTTCGACTTCGCCTTTTCCTTTTCGGTATTCCACCATGTTCCCGGGAAGGCGCTGATCGAGAATTGCATTCGGGAAGCTGGCAAACACCTTCGCGCCGGCTGCTTGTTCAAGTTCGAAGTACAGGGGAACCTCCGGATGGAAGCGCCGCCGGGCGATACGTGGCTTGGCCCGCCACTGAGCGAGACCGACATCCGGGAGATGGCGGCGCGCACTGGTTTTGAATCCCGATACAGCATCGGCGCAGGGGAAGAGTCCTACTGGCAGTGGCTGTTCAAGATGTGACCTTCCTGAATCCGCCACGGTACAATCTGGAGGAACCGGATCGTCGGGGGTGGTAAACGTGAGGACACTCGGAAATTTCTTCCTGATCTCGGTGCTATGCGCGCCTTTGGGGAGTCTTGCGCAAACGGGGACGACTGTGGAACTTCTCGCCCAAGGGGACCAGGCGCGGACCGAGACCCGGTGGGACGCGGCCATGGCCGCCTATCGCCGGGTGCGCGAGATGGCTGCGCAAACAGCGGATGCGAAATCGGATGCGGCGGCGCTGGTGGGC
>PLZX01000356.1 GCA_003152325.1 Bryobacterales bacterium
ACGAGACGCGGGCTATTCTGCGCGCCCGCCGCCACGTCCACCCCGGCGATGACGACAATTTCGACATCGAGACCAACGACAGCCTGCTGAGTATCTGGTCGAACTTCAGCGGCACGTTTTTTTACGCCATGATCGGGATCGCCGCCATCTCGCTGGTGGTCGGCGGCATCGTTATCATGAACATCATGCTGGTTTCGGTGACGGAGCGAACTTTCGAGATCGGCATTCGCAAAGCCATCGGCGCGCGCCGCTCCGACGTGCTGATTCAGTTTCTAATCGAAGCCGCGGCGCTGACGGGGCTGGGAGGAATCGCGGGCATCGCCTTCGGCTGGATTCTTTCGCTGATCAGCCGTCTGATATTCCCATCGATTCCGGCGAGCGTGCCGCTCTGGGCGGCGGTAACAGGGATCGTGATGTCGGTAGGCGTCGGCCTGTTCTTCGGCATTTGGCCCGCCAACAAAGCCGCCCGCCTGGACCCGGTGGTAGCACTAAGATACGAGTAAGTGGGCCAGGCCTCCCGGCCTGTCAATTGAGTCAGGCCTGCAAAGCTACGTCGTGCGGCGGCTGAGCCATCGAACTGCGCGTGACCGGCTTGCGGGGCGGATGGCTCAGCGCCTGCATCCACTGCTTTCGCTCGGCGGGCGCGCCAAACTGAGCGGTCCAAGCGCGGCGGAATTCCAGGCCCTTGCGGCGCTGGCGTTTCTTCAGGGAGGCTTCGATCTTCGGGTTGCCGCCGAGCGAGTCTACCAGGTCGCGCACGGTCCGGCAATCGTTAATCGCACCCAGTAGAGATTGCAGTTCCCTGACCTGCGCCGTCCAGTGGGCGGCGGCCGGTCCGTAGAATCCGGCAAACAGCTCCAGCGTATAGCGGAATTTCTTGGCGGCCAGACGGAAGCGGTGCTGCTCGCCCGCCGAGGCTTGCGGAGCCGCGGCGCGCGCGCCTTCGCGAAAGAAGCGGGCGGCCAGGCGCGGCAATTCCCGGTGGGCGAACGCTTCGGCTTTGGATGGGCGAAGCTCCCGCGGCGGGATTCCGCTATCGAGGGCGCTCCGCCATTTGGAAACGGATTTGCGAGCGGTCCAGTGCTTGAGCGCGCCGAGGAGGCTTTTGGCGGCCGTCTTGCGGCGAGCGCGCAACTTCGCTTCGAGCGAACCGGCGCCGGCGGCGGTTACGAAGTGGAGTGCGATATCGGTATCGCGGACTTCGCCGGCCAGCACCATGATCAGCTTGAGGCGGCGGCGCATCTTCCGAACCGGCCGCGCCGGGAAGCAGGCTTTGCAGGCGGAGAGCACTTGCGAAAAGCGGCGGATGGCCACGCGCAAGTCATGGATGGCGCCGGTGTCGGGTGAATGCACCGCCCCGTTGATCTGAAATGCCAGCCGTTCCAGCAGGCGCGTGGCCTGGGCGACTGCAAAAGGGTAGGTCTCCATGAGTTACAGCTTCATGACAGCATCTTGATTATACCCAAACGGGCCGGGACGCCGTTTCAGGCCACCACGGCGCCGGCGCGTTCGAGCGCAGCCTCGAGATCGGGCTTGGTCATGCCGGTCGAAATGAAGAGTTCCTGGCGCGCGCCGGCGCTCAGGGCAATGGCCTTCCAGCCGTTCTGCGTGGGCACGGTGACGCGCGCGCGGACTTTACCGCGGGCGTCGCGCACGGGACGGATGACGCCGGGGATAATGGAGCGGATTTCGGGGTTGGAAGCGAGCAGCGCTTCGAGGATGCCGCGCACGCCGTCGATGATGCTGTGTTCGATTTTAAGGCGGTCTTGGGCGGTGCGCAATCGCATGTCAGAGCCCAACTCTATAATAGCTATGATGGCTCATCAGGCAACACTGATTCCCGGAGACGGTATCGGACCCGAAGTGGCCGAGGCTACCGTGCGCGTCATGGAAGCGGTGGGCGTGGAGATCGAATGGGAGCGCGTGCAGGCGGGAATCCACGCGCTGGCGGAGCAGGGGCAGTTGATCCCCGACGACGTTTTCGCATCGCTGGCGGCCACCCACGTTGGCCTGAAGGGTCCCACCGCCACGCCGATTGCAGGCGGTCACCAGAGCATCAACGTGGCGCTGCGCAAGAAGCTGGGACTTTATGTCAATTTCCGGCCGGTGCGCATGTTGCCGGGGCTCAAGACGCGATTCCACGACGTGCCGATCAACCTCTTGATCTTCCGCGAAAACACCGAGGACCTGTATTCGGGCCTGGAGCACGAAGTGGTTCCGGGCGTGGTGGAGAGTCTCAAGATCATCACGCGAAACGCGTCCACGCGGATTGCACGCGCCGCTTTCGAATATGCGCGCCGGGAAGGACGCGCCAAGGTGACGGCGATCCACAAGGCCAACATCATGAAGCTGAGCGACGGCCTCTTCCTGAAGTGCTGCCGCGAAATGGCCGCGCAGTATGCTGAAATTCAGTACACGGAGCTGATCGTCGACAACGCCTGCATGCAACTGGTGATGCGGCCGGAGACGTTCGACGTGCTGGTGTTACCGAACCTCTATGGAGACATCATTTCAGACCTGGCTGCGGGGTTGGTGGGCGGCCTCGGGATCGTGCCCGGAGCCAATCTGGGAGACGAGACGGCCATCTTCGAAGCCGTACATGGCACCGCTCCAGATATCGCCGGCAAGGGCCTCGCGAATCCCACCGCGCTGATGCAATCCGGAGTTCTGATGCTGGCGCACCTGGGCGAACGCGAAGCCGCCGCGCGCCTGCAGAAGGCCATAATCCAGGTCTACATGGAGGCCCGCCACCTCACTGGAGACGTGGGCGGAAAGTCTTCCACCGCCGAGTTCACAGACGCCGTGATCCGCGCGCTCTAACTTAAGGACTGCGTGGGGGCCGCGACGGGGCCGAGAAACTCGGCAACGCGCTCCAGCAGGCGGCGCAAGACGATGGGCTTGGTCTCGTAAGCCTGGCAGCCTGCCGCGACGGCTTCGGCGACGTGCTCGGCGGAAGCGTGCGCGGTGAGCACGATGACCGGGATCTTGAAGGTGCGCGGATCGCTCTTGAGCGCCGCAATGGCGCCGCGTCCGTCGAGCACCGGCATGTCCAGATCCATCAGGATGAGATCGGGCCGGTGCTGGCGCGCCGCCAGAATGGCTTCGCGGCCATCGGCGGCGGCCACCATCACAAAGCCCTGCCGCTCCAGGCGCCTCACCAGCATGTCGCGGCTGAATTCATCGTCTTCCACCAGGAGCAATTTAGGCATGGTCACGCACCTCGATTCGCTGGAATCCGCATGGTGAAGTCGGAGCCTTTTCCCGGCTCGCTTCGCACGGTGATATCGCCGCCCATCAGGCGGCACATTTTGCGGCTGATGGCCAGGCCCAGTCCGGTGCCGCCGTACTTGCGGGTGGTGGAAGCATCGCCTTGGGTAAAGGCCTGGAACAGCCGGGCCTGTTGCTCCGGCGTGATGCCGATGCCGGTGTCTTTCACGCTGACCACCAGCCACTCGGAGGGACCCGCCTGTTCGTGGCTCGCCTCCACTGAGACGTCTCCCTCGCTCGTGAACTTGCAGGCGTTGGCCACCAGGTTGAGCAGGCTTTGGCGGAAGCGCGTGCGGTCGGCATAGACCTGTGCGGCATCCGCGCCGGCGCGGGCGGTAAGGCGGTTGCGGTTGCGGGTGGCCATCGGTGCGACGGCCTTCAGCACGTCGTCGATCACGGCGGCCACGTCGAAGGTTTCGGGGTCGAGCTCGATCTTGCCGGCCTCGACCTTGGAGAAATCGAGCACGTCGTTGATGAGCTCAAGCAACATGGCGCCGGCGCGTTCGATGGTGACCAGATCCCGGTGCACCGAATCGGGGTCGCCTTCATACACGGTTTCCTGCAGCAACTGGCTGTAGCCGATGATGGCGTTGAGCGGGGTGCGCAGCTCATGGCTCATGGTGGCGACGAAGCGGCTCTTGGCGGCGTTGGCGGCCTCGGCGGCTTCCTTCGAGACCAGGGTGGCGCCCAGCCGTTCCACCATTTGGTTGAAAGCGATGGTGAGGCGCCCCACCTCATCGGCGCGGGAAACCGCGGCGCGGCCTGAAAGATCCCCGGCGGCCACGCGGCGGGTGAACCCCGTGAGCGATTGCAGCGGCTGCAGGAGCGCGCGAAGCTGGATGGTTTCGATGACGCCGGCCGCCAGCAGGCAGGCGAGGGCCATAAGGGCGGTAATCCACACGGTGCGGTTGCGCGCGGCGCGTTCCCCCGCAGTGGAGAAACCCAGGCGGACGCTGCCGAGCACCGGGGGCCCAATGGATTGGGCGCCAGGCGGCGGCGAGACCTTACGGCTGACTTCGAGGAATGGCCCCGCNNCGGCGCGCCGGGCCACCTGGCGATCCAGGTCGCGGGTGTAGGACCAGAGGAACAGCGAGGTGAGGCTCAATACTGTGACGGCGCCGAGCGCCAGATTGCTGGCCAAAAGGCGGGCCAGCAGGCTGCCACGCAGCGAGATTCGGGCGAAGAGGGGCATCAGCGGAAGACCTCCACGGGAAGCGCGCCGGTGCGGAAGTCGATGCCCAGCAGCCGGGCCACCCGCTGATTGATGGCCACCTGGATGCGGCGCGGGCCGGTGTCGGGTCCGCCGTCTTCGCCCCGGAGCAGGCGCTCGGCCATTTCGGCCGCCTGGCGGCCGGAATCGCGGTAATCCGGATAGATGCCGGTGGCGGCGCCGGCGCGCACGAAGGCCGGAGAGAATCCCACCAGCGGCAGGCGGCCTTCGAGCGAGGCCAGCACAAGCGGCTTGATGGTGACGGAATTGTAAAGGTCCGGGTCCGGGCAGCAGATCACGAAATCGACTTTGCCCTTGAGCGCGGCCAGAGCCTTGAGCAAGTTGGCGGGCTTGTCGCAATCGACGAGGACGGGGAGGAAGCCTTCCTTGCGGGCGCGGGCTTCCAGCGCCTCGGCGGAATAACGCGACAGGGCCGGATTGCGGATAATGCCGGCGCGCGTGCGTCCGGGCCAGAGCGCGCGCATGGCGCCGAGTTGGGCGGCCAGCGAAACATCCAGGTCCACGTGGCCGTCGGCGTTGGGGGCCGCGGCGCCGTGCAGCACCATGGCGGCCACCACCGGAACGGCCGCATGGCGGGCGCGCACCTCTTCGAGCGCGCGGCTACCCACGGCGATGACGGCGCGAGTTTCCTGGCTCTCGAGCGCGGCGGCCAGATCCCGCGCGCCGGTGGCTCCCTGGAGATCCACCACGCGGAGTCCCGGCCCAGCGAAGACGGATCCGATGCCGGCGAGCGTTTCCGCATAAACCTCCACGCCCGATTCGCTGACGACCAGGATACCGGCGGCATCGGGCGGCTGGGTGGCGGCGAAGATCCACGAAGCCAGCAAGAGGGCTATTCCCACGCGCGCCACACGAGCCTCACAAAAGCCGACCGTCCGTCACCGGGCAGGCGGTCGACGCTGAGAAAGATGGGATCTGCATAGCGCCGGTCAAAGGCGTTGCGAACGCCGGCCTCGAGATCGAAGCGCGGGTGGAGCTTCAGGGTGCCGGTGAAATCGGCCAGAAGCGCGCCGCCCAGACGGTCGCCGGTCCAGGAGTTGCGGGCGGAGATCCATTGCAAGGCGCCGGAAAGGAACAGGCGTTCGTGCAGCCCGCCGCCGCCGACCGGGGCACCCAGCCGGAGTTTGGAAATCTGCGCCGGAGAGTTGGCCAGGCGAACCAGCGGCTGGCCTCCGGCGGCGTTGCCGAACGACGTGCTGGCGGAAGTTTCCAGGCGGTTCCAGAGTTTGCCGGAGAGCTCGAACTCCAGGCCTATGGAGCGGTCCAGGCCGGCGTTGCGGTACTGCTGGACTCCATCGGCGAGATAGACCGCTTCGATGACGCCGTCGATGCGGTAGTACGAGGTATTGGCGACCAGGGTCCAGGCGTGGGCCAGTTGCCGCTCCATGGAGACCTCGAAGGTGTTGGCCGATTCGGGATGGAGTTGGGGCGCCGGGGCATAGGAGAGTCCGCCGTCGTTATAGAACTGCTCGAAGGCGCTGGGATTGCGGAAGGGCCGGCCGTAAACCAGTTTGTAGACGGTGCGGGGCGACGACTGCCAGACCAGCGCCAGGCGGGGCGAGAGGAAGTTGCCGAACCAGCGGGTGGCATCGAAGCGCACACCGCCATCCAGTTGCCATTGGGTCGAGAGCTTCCATTCCTGCTGGGCGAAGAAAGCCGCGCCGCGATCGGGGTGGTTGGTGTCGTCCTCGCGGAGGCCGTCCTCGATGTTGTATTGCCGGGCGCGCAGGTCCCAGGAGCCCGCGACGCCTACCGTGAGCGTGCCCACCTGCGGAACGGGGAGGCTGTAGGCGAGTTGGGAATCGATCCAGTCGCCATAGTTGTAGTCGCGGACGGTATCGACGGCCGCACTGCCGGGAGCGCCGTCGGGATAATCGTAGCGGTCTTCGTAGCGATAGCGGTCGTAGAAAACCTGCCAGAGGAGCTGGCCGGGGCCGGCGGTTCGCTTATAGAGGGCGCCGAGGAAGCTTCGTCCGTCGACGGTATGCTGGCCGGGGTCGCCGCTGAAGCTGGTGCCGACTCCGATGGGCGTCTGCTTGAGGCGGGAGTTGAAGTAGCCGGTGAAGCTCCAGTTGTGCCAGATGAGGTTGGCGAAAGTATGGTAGCCGCGNNGTTGGGAAAGAGAGGCCGAGGTTGTTGAAGACCGAAGCGGAAATCAGCAGGTTGGCGCCGCGGCCCAGGTTCACGGCGGCTGACACCGAAAGCTTGCGCTCGCCGGCGGAATCGGTTTCGGCGGAGGCGCGCAGGCGGTCGGCATCCACCGGAGAACGCGTAACGATGTTGATGTTGGCAAGGACGCCGTTCGAGCCATAGAGCGCGGAGGTGGGCCCGCGGATGATTTCGATGCGCTCCACCAGGTCCATGTCGAGGCCGAAATCCTGGCCGAAGAAGCCGTTGGAATTGTAAATGTTGTCGGTGAGCGGGTGGCCGTTGAGCATCACCAGGAAACGGGTGTTGAAATCGCCGGGAAGCGCAATTCCGCTGACGCCCACGTAGTGGTAGTCGTGATCGGAGGTGACATAAAACCCGCGCACGGAGGCGAGCACGTCGGCCAGCGTGCGATAGCCGTAGCGGCGGATCTCGGCCGCGGTAATCACCGTGATGTTGGCGGGTGCTTCGGCCAGAGTCTGGGCGTGCAACGAAACCGAGTCGATGGCCGGCAGGTCAGCGAAGAGAGCCTTGTCCCCATCGGCGCGCTGCGGCTCCGGCCCGGATTGCGCGGACACCGGAACCGCCGGCGCACACAACAATAGCGTCAAGAGGTAGAAGCGGGTCACGGTTTTCCCTGTGCAGGCGCCTACAGTCCGGCCCCTACAGATTCCATATCGGCCAAACCGCCGCAAGCCTTGGCGGTAGGCGCACTCTTGGCGCAAATCGGACGACGGTGCGCTGTTCAACCGCGACTCCCGCAACCTGCCCTGCGCCGCGCCCCCGTGCTACTCGTGCCTGAGGGCCACCACCGGGTCCAGTCGCGCGGCGCGGCCCGCCGGCCAGATGCCGAAGAACAGGCCTACTCCCACCGAGACCAGGACGCCGGAAACCGCGGTCCATAGTGGCACGGCGGTGGGCAGGTTGGGGAAGACGAGGCCGGCGGCGCGTGAAATGATCCATCCCAGGATCAGCCCCAAGATGCCGCCCAGCATGGTCAGTACCACGGCCTCAGTCAGAAACTGCACGATGATGTCGCTCTTGCGGGCGCCTACGGCCCTGCGGATGCCGATTTCGCGCGTCCGCTCGGTGACGCTCACCAGCATGATGTTCATGACGCCGATGCCGCCCACCAGCAGGCCGATCGAGCTGAGCACAATCATCACCAGCGCCACCGTGCCGGTCACCTGGCGGAATCGTTCGATCATGGATTGGGAGGTCGAGATGGAGAAGGTATCGGGCGAGCTGTACGGCACGTGGCGCTCGATTCGCAGGACCGCGCGAACCTCATCCACGGCCTGGTCCATCATGCCTGGGTAGGCTTGGATCACCAGCATGTGCTCCTTGAGGCTGGGGAACATCTTGCGCATGGTGAAATAGGGGAGCAGCACGCGCAGATCCTTCTGGCCCGGCAGGGAAGCGGCCGGTGGATCCATGACGCCGATAACCTGCACCGAATGGCCGTCCACCTGGATCCACTTGTCGATCGGATCGGCGGTCTCCAACAACTGCCTGGCCGCGTCCGCGCCGATGACCGCCACCGGCACATGATGAGCGCTTTCCTGGTCGGTGAAAAAGCGGCCGGCCTTCATGGTGGTGCCCCCGGCGGCGTAGCCTTCTTCGGTGCCGCCGAGATCGATGTTGTAAACATCGTTCCCCTTATAGCGCGCCTTGTGGACGTCAAGCACGGTCATGGCCCACGCCGCCAGGTAGGGGCTGACATGCTGGACCGCGGGACAGCGCGCCTGAATAGCGCGCGCGTTTTCCAGTGTGAGCGGCTTGCGCCGCAGGATCTCCGGCGTCCAGTCCCCCATAACCGGGCCTTTCAGCGCGATGATCGTGTCGGGACCGAAGCTGCGCAGGATGTTGGTAATAGCGCCGTCGAGGCCCGCGATGATGGACCCTACGCCGATCACCGCGCCGGTGCCGATAATCACCCCCAGGATGGTAAGGAATGAACGCATCTTGTGGGCGCGCGTGCTGGCGAGCGCCAGCACGATTCCGGTGCTCAACGAAGCCAGTGTCATTTCTCCGCCCTGAGCGCTTCAATGGGGTCCAGCTTGGCGGCGCGCTGCGCCGGATAGATCCCGAAAAACAGGCCGACCACGGTGGAGAGCGTTACGCCCACTACCACCGCGGTTATCGGCACAGACGTAGGCACTGGCGTTACCGTGCGAACCAGCACGGCGAATAGCCACGCCACTGCCACGCCGATCAGGCCGCCGAAGGCTGAGAGCATGGACGATTCCACCAGGAACTGGTTGAGGATGTCGCGATTGCGCGCGCCCACGGATTTGCGAATGCCGATTTCGTGAGTGCGCTCCGTCACCACGGCCAGCATGATGTTCATGATGACCACGCCCCCCACCACCATGAAGACGGACACCACAGCGATGGCCGTGGCCGCGATTGCGCCGGTTAACTGGTTCCAAAAATCGAGCAGCGCGCCCGAAGTCAGGATGGCGAAGGTGTCCTGGTCCTTTGGACCCAGGTGGCGGTAGACGCGCATCAGCGTGCGAACCTCTTCCTGCGCCTGGTTCAGGTGGTCGTGATCGATGGCGAGGCCGGCGTAGCCCATGCCACTGCGCGATCCCCAGATCTTGAAATACTTCTCGATGGGAATGATGACGAACTTGTCCTGGGATTGCCCGAAGACCGAGCCTTTGGGTTTAGCGACGCCCACGATTTCGAAGGGAATTCCCTCCACCACGATGTTTCGTCCCACGGCGCTCGAGTTGGGAAAGAGTTGTTCCTTGACGTCATTGCCGATGACTGCGGAGGCCAGGCCCCGGTCGTTCTCCGTGTCCGACAGGAACCGCCCTTCCGCCGCCTCGAAGCTGTTGATCAGCGCGATGTTGGGGGAGGCGCCCTGAAGGTCGACGCTCTGAATCCTCTCTTTGCCCGCGTGCACCGAGGCGCTGCGGCCGGTGGTCATGCCGAGTTCTTTGGTAAGCCTGAGATGCTCGCGCAGGAACGCGAACTCATCCTTCGTCAACTGCGGGTTCCGCCGCAGCGCCTCGAGTAGCTTTTTGGTATCGAACTCGGCCATGGGCTCGCGCTGCACGGCGTACCCGTCGGCTCCCATGTCCGAGACCTGGTTGGCGATGTAGGCGTTCATCCCCGAAATCACCGACATCACCGCTACGAGGGTGGTGGTCGCGAGGATGATCCCCAGCAGGGTCAGGAAACTCCTGAGCTTACTTCCTCGAAGGGATTGGGCGGCGCCGGTCACCGCTTCCCAGAAAGACGCATGCGATGTCATTGAGCAGCCGTACGCGTAATCGGAGCGCTTGTTCGGTTTCGCCCGATCGCACTTCTCACTATCGCATGACTGCGGAGGCCGTGCTCGGGCCGCTCACGCCACAAGTGTTCCTTAATCCCTCGACAGACTTCTCGAATGAAAAATCCACGACGCGATCAGGAAACAGACCAGAGCGTAGTCCAGGCCATAGGCCAGCGCCAGCGCGTGCTCGCTCCACGTGGCCGCTTGCAAGGTGGCGCGCGTGATGGTCAGGAATCGCATCTCCGATAGGAGATTGGTGGACGGGAGAAAGTAGAACAAGCCGGTTTTCAGCCACACCGGCAGGAAGGTGGTGTTGGCTCCCGGCGACACGAGCTGCGCCGCAATCGACATAAAGAGCACCACGCAGAAAGCCAGAATGGGGTGCATCAGCGTGACCAGCGCGAGGCCGATCGCGCTGAACATGGCGTAGCGCACCAGCGGGTAGACAATCAGTTCCCACGGCGCCGATTGGATGTGCGCGCCGCCGATCCAGGCCAGCAGGTAGTTGAGCCCCACCATGATCATCACGAAGACCAGCATCAGGAGCTGTACGCCCAGATACTTGCCCAGCAGGAATTCCCAGCGGCGCACGGGCCGCGCCATCACGGCCAGAATGGTGCCCGAGCGCATTTCCGAGGACAGCGCATCGGCCGCGGACCACGCCGCCAGCAGGCTGCCGAAACCACTGACTAACCCCATCATGGAGCCGATCAGCGGCAGCACCGCCGCCTGCATCTGCTCGGCGTTCTGCACGTTGCGCATATTGCGGATCAGCAGCAGCGACGAGAGCATCAGCAGCAGAATGCACGCGCAGCCGGCGCAGAACAGNNCGCAGCGGGTTCATGGCAGTCACGTCGCAACCGGCGGCCCACAGGCTTTCCACCGTTTCGCGCTTGCGCGCCGCATCCACCAGAATGCGGGCGCCGTGCGGGCCGCGCTCCACTGTGGCGCCTTCGCCGGCCGGCGATTGCTCGAAGCCCTCGGGCACGCGGTCGGCCGCAATCTCGACGCGGTTGCCGCCGGCAAGCATGTCTTCGAGGCGCCCCGTGCGCACCAGCCTGCCGCGATCGATAATCACCACGCGATCGCAGATCTGTTCCACTTCCGGAAGGATGTGCGAACTCAGAAAGACGGTCTTGCCTTCCGCTTTCAAACCGGCCAGGATTTGCAAAACCTCGCGCCGGCCCGCTGGATCGAGGCCGCTGGTGGGCTCGTCGAGGATCACGAGTTGCGGGTTGCACAGCAGCGCTTGCGCGATGCCGATGCGTTGCACCATGCCGCGCGAGTACTTGCCGATTCTCAAGTTCTCATAGCCCGTCAGCTTGACTTTCCGGAGCATGTCCGCGATCAGCCCTTCGGAGCCCGCCGGATGCCTCCCTGCCAGCGCCAGGTGCAGGCGCAGGAGCTTCGGCGCCGTCAGGTATTTATAGAACGCGAAATTCTCTGGCAGGAAGCCGATCTGAGCTTTGGCCCGGACGTCGCCGGGCGGCTGGCCCAGCACGCGGATCTCGCCGGAATTGGCGAAGAAAAAGCCCATCAGGATGCTGATACTGGTGGTCTTGCCTGCGCCGTTGGGACCGAGAAAAGCGCAGACTTCCCCCGGCTCCACCTGGAAAGAAACATCCGAGAGGGCCGCGATCTTTTCGTCGCTGAACAGGCGCTTGTAGACCTTGGTCACGCCCTGGAATTCAATTGCGGCGGCCGCCATTTGGCCCTCCAAACTCCATGCCCCGGAAGTTCGTGACGCCCAGNNTCCTGGACGGCCTTGCGGTCGTCCCCCACGCTGATGGCGACCATGTCGAAATTTGCGTCCGCCGGGCGATTGTTGCGATAGAAGAGGCCCAGCGATGCCATGGCCGGATGGCTGCCATTGTTCCAACTGGCCCAGAAGACCACCGCCACCTTTCTGCCGTGAAAATCGGAAAGCGAAACGGTGCGCCCATCGAGCGCGGGCAGATGGAAATCCGGCGCCTGCTTGCCTACCACCGCTAGTTTTGTGGCATTGCCATCCAGATCCCGCTCGAGCGCCTTGGCGCGCCAGCCGATCCAAACGGTAAATGCCGCCAGCGCCACGATCGCAAGCGCCGCGGCAGGCGATAGACGCGTTGACATGTTCAGGGTATGGTAGCTTTCGTCGAAGCGCGGAACATGGGCAGGCGGACGGCCTGCCCCATGCGCTACGCAAAGGCGCGGATGGCGCCGGCTTCGTCTTCGTGAACGTCGAAGACGGTATAGAGCTTGGTGATCTGTAACAAGTCCTTCACCCTCTTGTTGAGGTTGAGCAGCTTCAACTCACCGCCGCTATTGGTTACCGTGGTAAAGCCCGAGACCAGTTCACCGATCCCCGAACTATCGATGTACGAGACATCGCCCAGATTGAGCAGGATTTTCTTCTGGCCCTTGCCTACCATTTCGCGCAACAGGTCACGCAACGCGCTGGAGCCTTCACCCAGGGTGATGCGCCCAGCGACATCTATTACGCTCACGTCTCCGACTTGCCGAGTACTCAACTTTACGCTCACTGATTATGCCTCCTGGCTGAAAACTGCCGCATTCTACTTTGACACCATGTACTTCACCAAAGTTACTTCGGTCCCGGTGGGATCCCGGCGCCGCATCTTGAACTCATCCATAAAGGAGCGGATGAGGAAAATGCCGCGTCCCGAGGTTCGCATCAGGTTTTCCGGAGCCAGCGGATCGGGCAGGGCGTTGAAATCGAACCCTTCGCCTTCGTCCGCAATCCTTATAGTGTAACGCTCCCCGCTGTGGCTTACTGAAAACCGCACTTTCTTATGATCGCTGTAGCGGTTCCCGTGCACTACCGCGTTCACCATCGACTCCCGAACGGCCATCCCGATTCTCATCAGGTCGTCGTCGTCGAATCCCGCTCGCTGCGCCACACTAAGCGCCAGCTCTTCGGCGCTCTCCACGCTCTCCAGGGTCGAATCCAGAAGCCGTTCCACGGTTTCCGGCACGTGGTGCTTATTTTCCCGCATACGTAGAACGGTCTTCTGGCGCAGTCCAAGCGAACCGTCAGAATAAATTACCCGGGTTGCCAAAGTCAAGCTGAGGGCGTGGGCCGGGCATTTCGGAAAGATTGGGGGTTGCCCGTATCCGGGACCCAGGTCCCGCGGCTGTTGGTGGAGCGAGTCAAAACGCTGCGCGCGGCGAGGGGTAGGACTCAAGAGCAGTTTGCGGAGCGCGCGGCGGCGCTGACCTCAACGTGCAGAGGTTTGAGAGCGAGATGTTGGCCGAAGAGAGCCAAGCCACATGAATCGCCATAAGTACTAGAGAACCATTCGCCATAAGTACTAGAAAAGTGAAGAAAGTGTTGACTTCTGAAGCACCCCGCCGTATTATTTAATACCTGTAACATGCTTCCATTCTGTGCAACGCGTCAACCGTAAGAAGCTGTTTTGCAGAGCGAATTAAGGGGCGGAAGAAAAGAATAGGAGATAGACTGTGAGATTCTTCAGGAATGTTTTGACACAGACCACCATTGCACGATGCTTGCTGATAGCGGCGGCCGTCTTTCTCGTTGCCGGGTATGCGCACGCGGGTATCATTACCTTTAGCGGCCAGGACGATGGCGCGCCGACCACAGGCCCCTTCCCCACCTCGACTGCAGCCGCCACGGCCTTCGCGGCTGCTGCCGGTGCGCTTTCGCCAATCGGCCTGATCACGTTTGAGGATCAGCCGCTGGGCTTCAACAGCAGTTTCACGGCGGCGCCGGGCGTGACTGTAAATATTAGCGGCGGGGTTACCTTTGGGGATGGTTTTTCGGGANNTCGGATTCCCCGGCGATTCGGCGACGTTTTCGTTCGCGAACCCTACTGATTACTTCGGGTTCTGGCTTACTGGCGTCCAGACCATATTCACATCGGCGCTAACGGTTTCGTTCACCGACGGAAGCGGCCCTCAGGTGCTCAACGCTCCCATCAATGTAAATGGTGGAGCCGCGTACTTTGGCTTCACTGATGCGGGCCAGTCGATTTCCTCGATCACGATCCTAAACACCAGCACCGAGAGCGGCACGGACGCCTGGGGGATCGACGATGTGAGTTACGACACAACTACTCCAGAGCCTGCCAGCCTGCTCCTGCTGGGCAGTGGCGCGCTGGGCTTGGCCGCAATGCTTCGCCGCAAGCGCTTGCAGTAATCCAGACCTCCCAAATCGTGGCGCCAAAGGCCGGGGCCGGAAGCTCCGGCCTTACTGTTTTGGGGCTCTTGTGTGTGGGCCTGAGGACGCTTCCAGCGCCGGTGACCTGAGTCACAGCCTTCCGGGGACGGCTCCGTTAGCCTGGAATTGGAGGTTCGATCCATGGCCGCCCTCGCACCCGCCCAGCCCGCCGCCGCACCCCGCAAAAAGCTGGGGAAGCGCGCGGCGCCCGACCGGTCGCAAGGCCTGCGGCGTGCTTTTCAACTGGCCTTCCTGCTGCTCAACGTCTGGATCGGCGTCGAGTTCTATCTCTTTGTGCGGTACTACGAAACGGGCGGGCGCACGGTCTTCGCCGTCCGGCCGGCGGGCGTGGAAGGCTGGCTGCCCATCGCCGCCATGATGAACCTCAAGGTGCTGCTGGCCGCCGGCCGCCTGCCGAACCTGCACCCGGCCGGCATGTTCCTGCTGATCGCGTTCCTCGGGATGTCGTGGCTTTTCCGCAAGAGCTTCTGCGGCTGGCTGTGCCCGGTGGGGACCGTCTCGGAGTATCTGTGGCGCCTGGGGCGCCGGACCTTCGGCCGCAATTTCCGCCTGCCCCGCCGCCTGGATATCGGCCTGCGCAGCCTCAAGTACCTCCTGTTCGGCCTGTTCGTTTACGCCGTGGTGTCCATGTCCGTGCCGGCCATCCGAGCCTTCCTGGAAGGCCCCTACGGCATGGTGGACGACGTCAAGATGCTCAACTTCTTCCGTTTCCTGGGCTTCGCCGGCGGCCTGGTGGTGGCCGGCCTGGTCGTGGCCTCGGTTTTGGTGGAGAACTTCTGGTGCCGCTACCTGTGTCCCTACGGCGCGATGATGGGTCTGGCGGCCCTGGCCAGCCCGCTGCGAATCCGCCGGGAAACCTCTCTGTGCATCGATTGCGGCAAGTGCACCAAAGCCTGCCCTTCTCGCCTTCCGGTGGACCGCCTGATCACCATCCAATCGGCCGAGTGCACCGGCTGTCTTGAGTGCGTGGCCTCCTGTCCCGCCGCCGGCGCGCTGCTGATGTCGGCGCCGGGCCGCCGCCCAGTGCCGGCCTGGGCCATCGCCGCCGGAGTAGCCCTTCTATTCATTGGCATTTACGGCTACGCGCGGCTGACCGGCCACTGGGATACCAACCTCTCCAGCCAGCTCTACCGCGACCTGATCCCCCACGCCAACGAATTCACCCACCCGTAGGACAGGCCTCCCGGCCTGTCCACGACCGGCCAGGAGGCCGGTCCCACCCCGCCCCCTTGCTAACCACTTCGAAACCCAACAGTCTAAAGAACAGCCGAATGGAGCTGAGCGACGGTACTTATGTAGCCAGAGCGCGGACGGGTGATTCCGACGCGTTTCGCGTGCTGGTGGAACGTCACAGCCGGTCCATTTTCCGTTTGGCTTATCGTATGACTGGAAATGAACAAGACGCCGAAGACGTAGTGCAGGAGAGCCTTCTCCGCGCCTACAAACAACTCGGCAAATTCGACGACCGGGCGAGCTTCGGCACCTGGCTCTATCGCATTGCCACCAATTGCTCGCTCGATCTGGTNNCTGAGCGGCGAAGTGGCCCGGCACGTCAGCGCCGCCATGAACGAACTGAGCGCCACCGAACGCACCGCCTTCGTGCTGCGCCACTTCGAAGGCATGCGCATTGAAGAAGTTTCCCGGGTCCTCGATTGCCAGCCCGGCGCGGCCAAGCACAGCGTATTTCGGGCCGTGCAGAAATTACGGCGGGCCCTGGAGCCCTTAGTGAGTGCCGCCAGATGAACCACCTCAGCGAAGAACAACTGATCTTGCATTACTACGGGGAAGAGTTGGATGAGCCGGGCGCCGACATGCACCTGGACCAGTGCGCCGAATGCCGCGAGTTGTACGGCTCGCTCCAGCGCGTGCTCAACGTGGTGGATACGCTTCCGGTGCCGGCGCGCTCGCCCGAGTACGGCGCCGAAGTCTGGCGGCGCATGGAGCACCGTCTGCCGGCGCGCCGCTGGTTTCGTCTGCCGGCGCCCTGGCGCTGGGCCGCCGCCGCGGTGGCGCTGGCTTCGTTGCTGCTGGTGGCGTTCCTGGCCGGCCGCTCCTATCCGCAGCCGCGCAGCGCCGGGGCGATGGCCTCAGCCGCCGATCCCCAGCTTCGCGAAGGGGTTCTGCTGGTGGCCGTCGGCGATTACCTGGAGCGCTCCCAAACGGTCCTGATCGAGCTCGCCAACGCCAGCTCCGACGGCCCGCTCGACATCTCTTCGGAACAGGAACGCGCCGCCGATCTCCTCACCGAAAACCGCCTGTATCGACAGACCGCGGCCCACACCGGCGACACCGCCGTGACCGGTGTCCTGGAGGACCTGGAGCGCGTGCTGATGGTCATCGCGCACGAGCCGTCCAGCATGCCTGCCGCGGACGTGGAAAAGCTCCGCGACCGTCTGCGCGGGGAAGGCATTCTCTTCAAGATTCGCGTCTTGGACGCCAACGTAAAGAACCGGAAGGAACCGGCCGGGCTGGTGGGGCAGCCTGGCGGACACAAATTATAAGGGGATTGAAAACGCTATGAAGACTTTTCGCAGCATTACCACAATCGGCGGCCTGTTTCTGACCGCCGCCCTGGCCCTGGCGCAGACCGCGCCGGTGGCACCGGCAGCACCGACGCCGGCGGCCGCTCCCGCGCCGCAGGCCCCCGAGGCGCCAATGCCTGCGCGGCCGGCAACCGCGCCGCGCGCCTTGGATCTGGATATCGACGTACAAGACTTCGTCGATCTCCGGCTCGACAAGCTCGATAAGCTTGATTTCAAGTTCCTCGAGGATCAGAAGTTCGATTTCAAGTTCGACGGGAAGTGGGCCGATGCGCAGGAGAAGGCCCTCGAGAAAATGCAGGAAGCGCAGGACAAAATGTTCCTGGCCGAAGGCAAGCTGAATGGCCTGGCATTTCAGCCGCAGGTCCTCAGAACCCCTACGGCCATGCCGCCGATGCCCGCCATGCCCCCGGTCCGGGTCAACGTCCGGGGTGGGGATGACGGCCTCTATCAGCGCGGCCTGGCGGCCATCGACGCTCACCACTACGACGAAGCCGTCGAGGCCTTCAACCAGGTGGTGGCGCA
>PLZX01000080.1 GCA_003152325.1 Bryobacterales bacterium
AGCCGAGCAGCGGGACAAGGGTCTGATGGTCTCTCAGCCAACGGTGATTCAGTAATCGACGTCGGCAGACACGGGATTGCAGCCCCCAAAGGGGGCGGTAGGCACCCAGTCTTATCCGCCTCCCCTGGCACCCGATTGGGTCATCTCCCGGGACGGCACTTCCGCGGTCCAAAGGCACTTTTCCGACGAGCCCGTCTTCCGACCATTGGCACAGTTTCCGATAGCCTGGTGCCTGTCGAGTCCTTGTCCGCGATTTCCATTTTGGGTCCGGGGTTCCCGTCAGTATTACAGCCAGCCGCCTTTCTCTGTGTCCTCCGAGTTGCAGTTTTTGGCAGCTGTTCCCTCCGGGAGCATCCACGGCTTTCGCAGGGCCGCGAAGATGAGGGTGGGGGTTAGCAAGCCCCCGGATTTCTCAGGCGGTTCATTCGACGATGGTATGATTGACCCGGGACACCAGCCTGCCTTATGGAACTCGAAAGCGCTCTCGAAATAGTTCACCGTCATCGTGGACCTGTGACTCAGATCGGACTTCGCAATGGCGGCGAATTGTACTACATCTTGGAAAGCACGGGCGAGACTTATCTGGCGAAGGAACTGCTTAGACTGGCAAATCAGCTTCAAGAACGAGAAGAGCGTTCCATGTCATCCTCATGACCTCGGCCGCCTCTTTCCTGTTGGCGTCATTCGCCGCCGCGACGATATTCTGCTCCGGCTTCGCGGCGACCAGGATGCGCAACCGTCACGGCCATCGCGTCCTGACGCCGGAGGGCCGCGCGCGGATCATCGCGGCGACGAGGCAGAGCAGGCCAAGGCGCGGGGGGTCAAGCGCGCCGGGAGATAAGATCGTGGCCTAGGAGTGACGCCGAACTCCGGGTGCCGGCCACTTTCCGAAGGCCTCGTTTTACCATTCCGAGCACCTGTCCGGCATGCCGACAATACGTCCGGGTAGTTGGAGACGCTCCGCTCTGCATCTCGTGAAGGGTGTTGCGCAGATGGATCTATCGCACACCGTTCATCGCCGCTCTCAGTCTCCCCTAATCGTAGCCGGCATCGGATTGGATGATGCGCAGCGGAGGAGTCGCTCCGACCGCCGCATCCCAACCGTCGGGGAGGTCGCCGTTGTCCTCCCGCAGGTATTTCCAGTGCTGCGGCTTGATTGATGCCAGCAATTCCTTCCGGCTTTTCACTGCAAGCGTCCGGCCGCGGTAAACCTTGCCCATCTTCTCCATCAGCCGTTCCGGGAAGGTGCTGGTGAACATCAGCAACGGCCAGGTGAAAGCCGGCCCATTGGTTTTTCGCAACTTCCACAGCCAGAGGAGAAACGCTCCAAGGCGCCATGCCGGCGGTCCCCACCAGCTACGCAGAGCCGCATTCACGCTCATCTTCCAGCACTTCATCAGGATCTGCCACTGCAGCGGGGTCATGTCGTGGCTTTCGATCACCCCTTTTTGCGTGGCCAGCCGGGTGTCGTGTAGCGGTGTGAAGATCGACGGGACGAAGAAGGCGAAAAGCCCGCGTTGCTCCACCTCGTAGATCAGATCGAGCGTGGCCATCGAGTCGGCGTCGGTCTCCCCCGGGTTCCCGATCATCAGGGTCAGCACAGGTAACCAGTTGTTGCGGTTGAGAATGGTGAGACCCTGGATGACCACGCTGGGCCATTCCTCGATGGGGAACGGCGCCGCCTTCCCCGGCATGATCTGTTTTGCCATGCGAACCGAGCCAGTCTCCATGCCGATCAGCGGCGAGAGGATTCGCCCCTCCGGATGGGTACTCAGGCTCGGCAGCTTGAGGGGACTCTTGTCGAGCAGCACCGCCGATAACTGCTCGATCAGTTTTGGGTCTACCACCGCGGGCGCCATGGTGCTGTGGCTGAACAGGTGGTGGTTGACGCCCGGTGTGCTCACCACGTCCGTGAAAAGGTCGACCAGCGCTTCGCGATTGGGGAAATAAAACGGCGTGCATGTGCGCACCTGCCCCCAAATGAACATGTCCTCGGTGGCGAGCGAGATCAGGTCATTGCCTTCGCGCACGTTGGCGCGCACGCCTTCCATAATCTTGTCCTTCGGGAAATCAAGCTGCGGGTTGAGGTCCGGCAGGCAGAACTGACAACGCCGGCCGCATCCGGTGGTCATCTCCACCACCCCGAAGGTGGTGCGCTTATCAGGGGTCAGCAGCGCCTCGCGGGTTTCCGGATGGCTCACTTCCACGAAGCGGGGCAGTGCGTCGCCCCGGATCGCCTCGTGAAACAACTCCAGCGTCNNCCCACCGACGATCACCTGGAAGGTAGAGCGGTGCGGGCTTTCTCGCAGGGCACGAAATAACTGTTTCGCGTAATGCGCATTGATCGGCTCCCGTGAGGAACCAAAGACCGAGGCGTACACACCGGCCGCGAACGTCACCCCCAGGGGATTGTGTGTGGAGACCCCGACGACACGCGTCCGCGCGCCGATGAACTTGGGCAGGTCATCGGGGTAGCAGCAGACCACCTCGTCGGCAGGGAATTCCCGCAGGAGGGATGCCTCCACCAGCCTGACGCCCGCCGGCATGTACCGGGCCGACCCGTCCGGATTGCGCTCGACTTCGCGCCACTTGGGATACTTCTGATCGATGGCGGCTTCCATGGGCTTCGGCATGGATGCCAGCGCCATCTGGATGAAGTATCCGGCGTGATCGATCGTTTCGGTGAGCGGAGCCGTCAAAACGATCAACCTGCCGCCATCGGCGGGACCATTGACACCCACCCCACCCTTGCTATCTTGAGCAGTTCGCCTCATCCGTGGGCCTGTAGCGTGATCTCGAATGGCTGCGTCGGCTTATGAACCAGCATACGCCACCTGCTGCGACGGCGAGAAGTGCTTGCGGCAGCGGACTAGGCGATGCGCCTGTAAGTCAGGATTCGCTGCGGCTTATGCTGCCGGTTGGGTGGCATCGGACTATGCTGGAACGGAATGCGCATCGATGCGAAAGGGACGGTTGGACAGTATCCGGCCTTTCTTGTACGCACGACGCTGCGCCGCCTACGAGGGCGGCTGCAGTGGGGACTGCCTGAGTTGGAGGCGGCGGCTGGGTTGACGTCCGGAAGCGGGCGCGGCCTGGTCAAGGCTCTGCGAATTGAGGGCCTGATCGAAGCCGTTGGCTGCGGCGCCTGGACCGTCATTCAAGCGGACAGACTTTTTCGTCGGCATTGTGGACGAAACGGGCTTTCTGGAAACTGGCCCCGGAAGGAGCGTCGAGAGTACCCCAGAGTCCCCCCAATTTCCAGGAAAATCAGGTTTTCCCGCGTCTAAGTCTCGTGTTTGCAACGTGAGGCGGCTACAAGCCGTTCGGCTGTTAACCGAAGGGTTGTAGGTTCGAGTCCTACCTGCGGAGCCATACTAACCCCTTTATTTTCAACGTATCCCCTACTGAACACACCAGTTGCCGCACTTGTGCTCGACCTGCGGCTGTCTTGA
>PLZX01000325.1:0-3764 GCA_003152325.1 Bryobacterales bacterium
TGCTAAGTCCTTTGTTTTGCCACAAAATGTCCGCACCTGATTGATATTTCTTAAATAGCATGGAAGAGGTCGTCGATTCGAACCCGACCAGGTCTACCAAACTTTTCAAAGCCTCAGCGCCGACCGGTTGCCTTCGTCGCCGTCACCGGAGTCCATTTTGGAGTCTGAATTTGGACGCCGCGCAGCTGGCAGGAGTTGTCTGGCCCCGATCACACGAGGGACTACACCAACCCAAACAGTGCGGTACGGGTCGCTCCCACCTCTCGAAGAACATTCACCTTGGTCAAACCATTTGCTGGGGACCAAACGGGGAATGGTCTACCGAGCACGAATTTGGTGCGTACGGCATTGTTGTCCAATACTCGCCGAACGTGGATAGCGAAAGCAATTGCGGTATTCGTGACCTCCTGATCGATGTGGCGCTGGATGATCGCGCCACCGGAGATTGGATATGGAGCGCTCCCGAAGGCCCACAGCCTTGCGGCCCCCACCTCGGCCTGTTGTATTGCGAACGAGTTGATGTCGCCCATCATGTCTCCCTTAACACCCGGTCCTCAGTACGCCTGCCGTCCATACGATTGGGCATCACCCCCGCCCGTGTCCGGACACAGTTTGAAAGTTCCGTCAGGCGTTGCCCCTTGTCGCCCATACGGTGAGCTATGCCGACCGCCGAATCGGTATAAAACGGATCTCGACCCGCTGATTCAACGCGCCCGCGATCCTGCGCAATATTGCCAGGGAGTGGCCTTCGTAGTCGGCATCCTCAAGGCGGCAGATGACCGATGCGGTGGTGCCGATCAGCCGGGCAAGCTGAGTTTGGGTGAGGTCCGCCGCCGCCCTCAGTTCGTGGATTTTGCGGGCGATCTCTTCGTTCGCTCGCGCCTCTTCCAGGTTCTTCAGCCGAGCCGGTTTGCCTTCGTAGAACCGGCGGTGTAGGATCTCCACCGCATCGCTAGCCGGTTTCAACGTCTTTGCCATGTCAAGCCTCCTCATAAGTGTGCTTCGCCGGATTCGCCTCAAACCGCTTCTTGCGCTCGACGGCGTAATCGATCTCCTTCGACGGGACCACGCGCTCTTTCACAAGCCCGTGCGAGACCACCGCAGCCACCGCTCCGTGGAAGAAGTACAGGATCCGGTGGTGAACGCCTCCCAGGCTGACGCGCAGTTCGTAGATCCCGTTGCGCAGGAAGTCCGCTTCGGGCCGGCGCAATTCGTGTCCCATCTCGCGCAATCGCTCCAACCGGAGGTAGCAGTTTGTCCTGTACCTTCGCCGGTAACTTGTCGAACCACTTCACGAACGGGCATGATCCGTCATCCTCCCGCTAGAGGGCGACTCTGGTCTTAGGCACTCGATCCCAGTTTATTCGCAATGTTGCGAAATTGCAAAGTTTTGCGTCAAGGATTCTCGTACCGCCAGGCCGCAGCTCACATCACAATCTCGATGGCGGTCCGCCGTTCCACATGGGCATCATCCTTATAGAGAAATCAATTGTTGTCTGCTTCAGCAGACAACAATCACAACAGCCTGCAACCCTTCGGCGCTTCGCAAAACTGACCCGCCAGCGTACGGCTGAAGTGCCCCACATCCTGAATGTAGGCCCAAGCAGCGCTGGCGATCAATATCTCCGGACTAAATCGCGCCCCTTCCTGCACCGCTGTTCCCGTTCCCGAACGCGCTCCATCGTGCGCCTGCACTACTCTAGCTCAAAGTCCACCAGCTCCGAGGTGTTTCAGCGATGGAACAACTTGATCTGCCTTCTCTCGAACCCACCTGTAAGGATTTGCCTTTCCGATGAGACTATCTAAGTGTGGCGAACAACCCCGGATCTGACCACGAGCCTCGTTTCCTGCGGCTCTTGGATGGTTACGGCCAGGCTCTGCGAAGATTATGCGCGGCCTACCTGCAGAGCAGTGGAGACCGGCAGGACTTGTTTCAGGAGATTGCGGCGGCACTATGGTCGGCACTGCCGAGTTTTCGGGGTGCCTCCAGCGAACGGACGTGGGTTTACCGCATCGCCCACAACGTCGCATACTCTTACGCTAAGAAGCGCCGGCGACAGTATCAGTCCGAACTGCAAATGGACGCATTACCCGACGACCGCATGGCGCCGGAGAAGCCCCGGCGACGTGTCTTACTGGAGGCCGTCCAGCAGTTGGACGCAATCGACCGCCAAGTAGTGCTGCTTTATCTCGAAGGTCTCTCCGCAGGCGAGATCGAACAAGTCACGGGCCTGTCCGCAAACAGCATCAACGTCCGGCTCAGCAGGCTACGGCGCAGATTGGCATCAATCGTCATGAGCAAGGAGGTGCGTGAATGAGCCCGGCAGACGATCAGCCTAATGATTTGCAGAAACTCTGGCAGAAAACCGGTGAGCAATCAGGAACGGAGGATTATTCAATGATTTTGAGAATGGCGCAGGAGAAGCAGAGATCGCTTCTTGACCTGCTGCGCGAACAAAACATGGCGGCCTACATCATTTCGCTGGGCTTTGCACCCCTTACGGCAATGGCTGCCTGGAAAGGGAGACACTCCCTATGGCTGTTGTCCGGCTACCTGCTCATGACCGCCACACTGGTAGCCGGGGCAGTCGTTGTTTGGCTGAAGGCACGAAAGGCTAATGCCATGGGGAAAATCGATTTGAGCATACGCGAGCACCAGCAACAACTCGTCCCGTTCTACGATAGCCGTGTACGCTTCTCGAAGAGCATCAAATACTGGTACGCGTTTCCCCTATTCTTGGGTGCGGGATTGGCAGGTTATCCAATCGGAATACACTTTTTGGGCAGGATGTGGGGCACCATCGTAGTTGTCGGCTTCTTGCTTATCTGTTGGGTCGGCGTATGGCACATGCACGACGTTCGTGCGGTGGCAGATCTGCGCCGAAGGCGCGAAGAAGTGCTGCACCTGCTCGGTGAAATGGACCGCGAATGAAACGGCCTGGGTCAGTTTTGGAAAGCAGCCGCGGGTCACTTCTCGCGAGCGCCGTAGACAACCGCGCGCGTGAAAGAACGCCACGGGCCAGTTCCCGGTGTGGAGTCCTGGAGTCCGCGTGGAGTTCAGACGCCCAAAAGTCGCCCCGTAGCGTCCACCGGCGTCCACGGCGCCGTTCGAACCCGACCAGGTCCACCAACCCCCAGAAGCTTGACAGGATGCTCCTCGCAGAAGCCTACCGCCTGCCGGTAACAAAGGCCGACACCGGATATTCGTGCAGCAGTCTCCGCAGCCTCCCCAACGTTTAGGCCTCAAATTGCGATCCCGCCGGACTCGTTCAAAGCGGCTGTCCCCGTGCCGCTTGGCCCCGGTGGCCCATTTTGGTTGAGACGGGTTGCTTTAGAATCAGGATAGTGCTCGCCGGCTTCGACCCTCTTGTCGCGGAATGGTTCGCCACGCGTTTCGGCGCGGCCACAGAACCGCAAGTGCGCGGGTGGCCGGAAATCCGCGCGGGACACGATGTCCTCATCTCCGCGCCTACCGGCTCCGGCAAAACACTCGCCGCCTTTCTCACCGCCATCGACAGCCTGGTACGCCGCGCGCGGGTGGGGCCGCTGCCTGAGCAAACCGAGATCGTCTACGTCTCCCCGCTCAAGGCGCTCAGCAACGACGTCCACAAGAACCTCGAGCTGCCGCTGGCCGAAATCTCGGCGCTGGCGGCGGAGCGCGGCGTCGCGCTGGCGCCTATCCGCACGGCACTTCGTACCGGCGACACGCCGCAGTCGGAGCGCCAGAAGATGACGCGGCGGCGGCCCCACATCCTGGTCACCAC
>PLZX01000325.1:3783-19565 GCA_003152325.1 Bryobacterales bacterium
CGCATCGGGCTTTCGGCGACCGTCAAGCCGATCGAAGATGTGGCCCGATTCCTCAGCGAACGGGCAAGCGTGATCCACGTGGGCCACCGCCGCGAGATGGATCTGTCGGTGGAGGTGCCGCGCGACGAGCTGGGCGCCGTCGCCACCAACGAAATGTGGGACGAGATCTACGATCGCGCAGCCGAGCTGATCCGCGCGCACCGCACCACGCTGGTCTTCGTGAACACGCGGCGGCTGGCGGAGCGGGTGGCCCACCACCTGGCTGAGCGGCTGGGCGACAACGCGGTGCTGCCGCACCACGGCAGCCTCTCCCGCGCGCTGCGCCTCGATGCCGAGCAGAAGCTCAAGAACGGCGAGTTGCGCGCCGTGGTGGCCACGGCGTCGCTCGAGCTGGGAATCGATATCGGCACGGTCGACCTGGTGTGCCAGATCGGCTCGCCGCGTTCCATCGCGGTGGCTCTGCAGCGCATCGGGCGCGCCGGCCACTGGGTGGGCGCACTGCCCAAAGGCCGCCTCTTCGCCACCACGCGCGATGAGCTGGTGGAGTGCGCCGCGCTGGTCCGCGCCATTCACCGGGGGGAACTCGACCGCCTGGAAATCCCGCGCAACGCTCTGGACATCCTGGCGCAGCAGATGGTGGCCGCCTGCGCCTGCGAAGATTTCACGGAGGACGAACTGTTCGCGCTAATGCGCCGCGCCGCTCCCTACGCCACGCTGGAGCGCGCCGATTTCGACGCCGTGCTGGAGATGCTCTCGGAAGGTATTACCACTTCGCGCGGGCGCGGCCGGGCCTACCTGCATCGCGACGCCGTCAACCGCCGCGTACACGCGCGCCGGGGAGCACGCATGACGGCTATCACATCGGGCGGCGCCATCCCGGAGACCGCGCAGTATCTGGTGGTGGCAGAGCCCGAGGGCGTCACGGTAGGCACGGTGGATGAGGATTTCGCCGTGGAGAGCATGGCTGGCGACATCTTCCTGCTGGGAACTACTTCCTGGCGCATTCGCCGCGTGGAAGCCGGACGTCTGCGGGTGGAAGACGCCCACGGCGCCGCGCCCGGCATTCCTTTCTGGCGCGGCGAAGCGCCCGGCCGCACGCTTGAGCTCTCCCGCGAAGTGGCGCGCCTGCGGGAAGAGGTGTACCGGACCGGCGCCTGCCCGGCGGAATGCGGCCTCGACCCCGGCGGCGCCGAACAGGCCGCCGCGTATGTGCAAGCCGGCCGCGCCGCGCTCGGCGCCATGCCCACCGATACCTGCGTCATCGCCGAGCGATTCTTCGACGAAGGCGGTGGCATGCAACTGATCATTCACGCGCCCTTTGGCTCGCGCATCAACCGCGCGTGGGGCCTGGCGCTGCGCAAGCGCTTCTGCNNTGCGCCCCGCTACGGTGGAAGAAGTGCTTACGCAGGCAGTGCTGCCGGCCCCCATGTTTACGGCGCGCTGGCGCTGGAACGCATCGCGCGCGCTCACCATCCCGCGCTTTCAGGGCGGGCGAAAAGTGCCGCCGCCCATCCAACGCATGCGCTCCGACGACCTGATGGCCGCGGTCTTTCCCGATCAGGCCGCCTGTCCCGAAAACCTCTCCGGCGAAGTGCGCATTCCCGATCATCCGTTGGTCAAGGAGACCATCGCCAACTGCCTCTACGACGCCATGGACCTCGACGGCCTCCGCTCTGTGTTGACCGCCATCCACGAGGGCGCCATCCGCACCGTGGCCATCGACACGCCGGAACCTTCCCCCTTCTCTCACGAGATCCTGAACTCGAACCCGTACGCCTACCTGGATGATGCCCCGCTTGAAGAGCGCCGCGCCCGCATGGTCCAGATGCGCCGCACTCTGCCCGCCGATTCGGAAGGCGCGGGCGCGCTGGACGCGGCCGCCATCGCGCAAGTGGCCGCCGAAGCGTGGCCGCCCACGCGTGACCCCGAAGAGCTTCACGAAGCGCTGTGCGGCTGGAGCCTGATCCCGGTGGGACAGGTGGCCTCGCTCGCCCACTTCCAACAGCTGGCGGCCGATCGCCGCGCCACCACGCTGACAGTTGGCGGCCGCGATTTCTGCGTCCCCGCCGAACGCCTCGATCTGGTTCGTCGCGCCTACCCGCAAGCTTCCTTCGACCCTCCCATCACCCAGCCGCCGGGCGGCCGGGCGATCCCCGAGTCTCCCGAAGCCTGCGCCGCCGAAATCCTGCGCGGCTGGTTCGAATGTTCCGGACCGCTACGCGCCTCTCACCTGGCGGAAATGCTCACCATGCCGCGCGAGCTCGTGGACCAGGCGCTGGCCCAATTGGAAGCCGAAGGCCAGATTCTGCGCGGCCGTTTCACGCCGAACCCGGCCGAAGTGGAGGGGGAATGGTGCCACCGCAACCTGCTGGCGCGCATTCACCGGCTCACCATCGGCCGGCTGCGCCGCGAGATCGAGCCGGTCACCACAGCCGCCTTCTTGGCCTTCCTGAATCGCTGGCAGCATCTATCGCCCGGGACCCAACTGCATGGCGTGGACGGCACGTTGCAGATCATCCGGCAGTTGCAGGGCGCGGAGTTTCCCGCAGCCGCATGGGAATCCGAAGTGCTGCCGCGCCGCGTGGCAAAGTATCAACCAGAGTACCTCGACGATCTCTGCCTCGCCGGCGAAGTCACCTGGGGCCGGCTCTCGCCGCATCCGGCGTTCGAACGCGAGCCGGAAGAAAACAAGAGCCGCCGCGTACGTCCCACGCGCGTGGCGCCGCTCGCCATTTTTCTGCGCGAAGACTCGCCCTGGCTGCTGGCCGCGCCGCAACCGTCGCCTCAGGAATCGCTCTCGCACCCGGCGCGCGAAGTGTTGGCCGCCATGGATTCGCATGGCGCTTCGTTCTTTACCGACCTGACGCGCTCGACCGGCCGCCTGTCGAGCGAAGTGGAGGACGGGTTGTGGGAGCTGGTGGCCGCGGGCCTGGTGACGGCGGACGGTTTTGAGAATCTGCGCGCGCTGCTCGATCCGAAGCGTCGCGCCGGACAAGGCAAGGCACGCACACGCCGGCCGCGTCACGCGCCCGGCCGCTGGGCGCTGCTGCGCCGCGCCGGCACGCCGCCCACCGGCCATGCTGAAATCTTTGCCCGCCAGTTGCTGCTGCGCTGGGGAGTGGTGTTCCGCGATGTGGCGGCGCGCGAGCCCGTCGCCCCTCCCTGGCGCGACTTACTGGGGGCGCTGCGCCGCCTGGAATCGCGCGGCGAAATCCGGGGAGGCAGGTTTGTCGAAGCCTATTTGGGCGAGCAGTTCGCCCTGCCCGAGGCCCTCGACCTGTTGCGCGCTATTCGGCGCTCCGGAGAAACCGCCGTGTCGCTTGCCCGCGAAGATCCAGGAACCCGGCTTGTTGAAGGACTTGTGTCCCAGAACGGGCTGCTGTTCGGCCAGCCGACAGACGTGCCGCGCGCGTGAAATCACTTCGCCCATCCAGTTACACTTCCTAACAAGACCCTCTCCAGGGTTTACCTGCCAAGAACTAGCAGAGTTAGCACCTGCCTAGGGCCGTCTGGAGCGCTCGTGATGAGAAATCATTGCTAGTACTAAATGCGTGATAAATGCATAAAAAGCTCTTTCCTGCAGGCCCGTTTTCTGGTATATTTCCCAGCATTACCAATTGGGGAACGTCCCAAATTGGAAGGAGGGAACAATGAAGAGACTTTTTTTGATGATGTGTTTGGCTATGGTGGCAGTCGTGCTTCCTGGCATAGCTGCGCCAATCGATTGCCCCACTACAGGGACCGTCGCAACATTGGTTGGGTTGAACCCGACAGGCTGCTTCATCAACGGATTGTTGTTTGACAACTTCACATTCACGCCTAGCGCAACGGGGACCGGCCTCCTGCCTACGCAGGCTCAGGTGAGCTACACGCTGGATAACCCCGGCACCAGTACGGGAACCGGGCAACTGATCTATGGGTTCGAATTCAACCCAAATCTCAGTGTTGTAGGGCTCGGGTCGGAGGACATTTTGCTCGGCTACACGATTGTGGCTCCTTCACTCGAAATCAGTAGCCTTCACGTGCTGGAAACCGCTCTGGTATCGGGGACTGGCAGTACTGCAACCGTGAGCGAGGGGCCGGATTGCGGAAAGACGACGATCGGTGGGGGTTGCACGTTTCTTCCGACCATAACGGTGACTCCCACGAGTCCGCACCAGGATCTCCTCGGAATAGGGCCGTACATTGAGATCGATGTTCTCAAAGACATCAATGTAACGTCAACCAATGAGGGCGGCCTGGCCGGCATTTCCGGGGTTAGAGACTCCGTGGACTTGACAGGTACCACCCCTGAGCCCGCCACGTGCGCGATTGTCGGTGCGGGTTTGATCGGGCTGGCGATGCTTCGGCGGAAGAAGGCCTAGGCCGGAGTTGGGCCGGTCGGTTTTCTGAGTTTGCTTTTTGGTTCTTGTCGGGGAGTGCCGTGGACCCGGAATGGGTTGAAGCACGGCCCCGGCGAGGACCGGCTTACCGCTGATTGCGAATACCAGCCGGGAAACCCCGGCTACGTGTGATATTTTTCCATCGTCCGCGGATTGTACGCCCAGTGGAATTCCAGTTCGTACCCCATCGATTTCGCAAGGCCATCCAAGTCGGGAAACAGCGTCGAGTAGGTGATGTTCATGCGGTACAACTCCCGCATTCCCACCTCGCGCACCGGATTCGTGAGCACGATCTTCGCCAGAATATTCTCCGGGTCGGCATCGCGCAAGATGTCTTCGATGGGCATATCGAGCACGCCCGGCACGGCAAAGGTGCCCGACTGCGCGATGAGCCGCCGATTCATGGTGTGCGGCTCGCCCATCCAGATGAAGCGGTGGTTGCCCTTGAGGAAATAGCGCGCGAAGTGGCCTTTTTCCCGCGGGTCCATGCGCTCCGGCTTGATCGCCCGGCTGCTGTCGATGCGTGCCGGGTTCATGGCCCAGACCACGCCATCGGCCAGCGTCCGCTCCAGCGCGAAAAATGCGGCCACGTAGGGCGACCACGTGAAGTCGATCAGACGCGTGGGCGCGCCGTGGTGCTGCATCAGCGCCATCCACTGGAAGTCGTCGTCGGGGCCAGGCGGCTTGTCCAGGAACTGGTGGGCTTTGCGCTTGAAGATGCGCAGAATGCGGCCCTCCTGTTCCGGCCACGCATCACGGGAGACGCCGAAGTTCTGCAAGTATCGCGACAGTGAGCTGTAGAGCGGCCACCGTTCGTCGCGTTCGCCACGAAACGCCCAGTTCGAATACGGCGGCTTGGTAATGAGTTGGAGAAACGCCTCCCAGGATTCCAGCCGGAAGACACGGTAAGAGCTGCGGTTCCGTTTACGAGCGGTCATCTACCAGCTATGGTAGCGGGATCGGATGCGCTCCGCGAGGCGCTATTTCTTCGGTTCGAAGCGCAACGCCGCGGAGTTGATGCAATAGCGCTGGCCGGTGGGCGCCGGGCCGTCGGGAAACAGGTGGCCCAGGTGCGCGTCGCACTTGCTGCACAGCACCTCGGTGCGCTCCATGAAGAGGCTCTCGTCAGTTTCGGTGCTGACGTTCTGCTCCGCTGCCGGGGCGGAAAAACTCGGCCATCCCGTGCCGGAATCGAACTTATCGCCGGAGAGGAACAGCTCCGTTCCGCAGCACGCGCAGCGGTACATACCCGCTTCATGATTGTTCCAATAGCGGCCCGTGAAGGCGCGTTCGGTACCCTTTTTGCGCGCGACCGCGAACTCTTCCGGTGTCAGTTCGCGTTGCCATTCGGTGTCGGACTTGACGATTTTTTGCACTTGGACAGTCTCCCTACTCTTTCCATTATCGGAGAACACGACCAGCGGGATCCAAAGGCCCGCGCCGCCGCCTCGCGGATCCGGCAGCCGATGCTCGCTTCGCCTCGAAATCGCGACCAGCCCCGCGAAGGCCAAAGGCATGATCAGGAAAACGCGGCGCGGAACGCGATTGGGCGCTTGCTGGTGGAACCCCTCCATCTGCCTGTATTATCCCACCCTCGAAGCCGGCTAGCTGATCCACCGTGCCAGGCCGAACGCCGCCGCCGAGGCCAGACCGCCGATCACCACCGTCTGCAAGCCCCCGCGCAAGGGAGCGATACCCGTCATCCGCCCCTTCACATAGCCAAAGACGAATAGCGCGGCCAGCGTCACGGCCACCGAAAACGTGAGCGCGGTCTTCAGATTGTCCACCGCCATGTAAGAGGAGAGCGGCACCAGGCCGCCCACGATATACGACAGCGCGATGGTGACGGCGCTGTTGCGCGCGCGCTTGGGATCGGGCTCTTCGAAACCCAATTCGAACCGCATCATGAAATCCACCCAGCGCTTTTGATCGCCGCAGATGGCCTTCACCACCGGGCTCATTTCCTCTTCCGTCATCCCGTAGCCGCGGAAAACCTTGGCCACTTCTTCGGTCTCTTCCACCGGCAGCTCCACACACTCGCGGATTTCGCGCTGCTTCTCCGATTCGTAGTGGTCTTCGTCGGTTCGCGCCGCCAGGTAACCGCCCAAGCCCATGGCGATGGAACCGGCGGCGATCTCCGCCAGCCCCGCCACCACCACCAGCCTGCTGGTGGCCGCAGCCACTCCGGTGAGCCCGGCGGCCAGGGCGAACGGCACGGTCAGCCCGTCCGACATTCCGATCACTACATCCCGGACAGTCGCCGAAGCTTCGAAATGTTTCTCCACGTGAGGTGCGCTTGGCATAGTCTGATCATCATCTCACGCTCCGCCAGCGGTCCGAAACCGGGAGTGTGATATGCTTTTCGCTAGTCAGGAGTGGGCCACCATGGAGCGCAAGAAAGCCAGCGATTTCCCCCAGGAACTGCTTAACCTTTTCGACCATTACGTTCACGGCGGAATCGACCGCCGCGTCTTCCTCGAGGGCGCTCAGAAGTTCGCCATCGGAGGCTTGACCGCCACCGCGATTTGGGAGAGCCTCCGTCCCAACTACGCTTGGGCGCAGCAGGTGCCCAAGGACGACGCGCGCATCCACGCGGAGTACCCCACGGTGCCCTCGCCGCTCGGAAATGAGAACATTCGCGGCTACCTGGTTCGCCCGGCGAAGGCCGCCGGAAAGCTCCCCGGAGTGCTGGTGGTTCACGAAAACCGCGGCCTCAATCCGTACATCGAAGATGTCGCGCGCCGCCTCGCCACAGCCAACTTCATCGCCTTTGCGCCAGACGGTCTCACCAGTGTGGGCGGCTATCCCGGTGACGACGAGAAAGGCGGCGCCGCCTTCGCCAAAGTCGACAAGCCCAAGATGACGGAAGATTTCATCGCCTCCGCGCGTTGGTTGAAGGCGCGTCCGGATTGTAGCGGCAAAATTGGCGTGGTCGGCTTCTGCTTCGGCGGAGGAATCGCCAACACGCTCGCCGTGCGCATGGGCGCCGATCTTGCCGCGGCCGTACCCTTCTATGGCGCGCAGCCCCCCGCAGCCGACGCCGCCAAAATCAAAGCTGCCATGCTGCTGCACTACGCGTCGCTCGACACCCGCATCACCGGCAACTGGCCGGCTTGGGACGAAGCCCTCAAAGCCGCCAACGTGGTTCACACCGGGTATGTCTACGAAGGCGCTAACCACGGCTTCCACAACGACACGACGCCCCGTTACGACGAAGCCGCGGCCAAGCTGGCATGGCAGCGCACGCTCGATTTCTTCAATAAGTATCTACGGTAGCTGCCGGTATCCGGCGGGAATCTGGAATGACGCGGGAGCCGGATCGGAAATCGGCGCGGTTTTGCAGATGGAGGTCCGCACGCCGAAACTGCCGGTGATTTTGGACATCACCGGAAGCTGGGTTGCGGTGCACGTCCACATCTCCGCCACCGTCGGCGGCGGCGTTTCGCCCGGAAGCTGGGGCAGCGTATATCGCATACCCACGGCCTCGATTCCGTGGATCAACGCCCTGCCCAGTTCCTCCACATTGCCCGGCAGCGACGCTCCCCCCTCGAGCGGCGCTCCGGGCTGGTTCGGCATTCCCGGTACCGGCACGCTTCCCGGCGACATCGGCAGAAGGCGGGCCTCCATCTTCACGTGGTCCAGCAGAATCACCACTGCATCTTTCGGGTTGGTGATCACCGACGTCGCGCCCAGATCCACCCGCATCTTGCCATCGAGAGAGCGCAGCAGCGTCGAAGGCGAAGGCTGCGAAACCATGCCTGCCGGCGATTGAAAAGTGGTGAGACAATCCGCGAGGGCCGGTGGCATGGGGGGNNCGCCCATCCCTGCTTGCTCTCTACCTGCTCAGGCCAAAAAGGAAAGATGCGGCACTGGGTAGGCTTCGCCTGGTGAATGGAACAGGCGCCACCCCGTAAAAAGTGGCATTGGGAGTGGCGCGGCACACGCAGCCGTAATTGCCGGGCCGTGCGATAGACGTATTTCCGTTCGAAGGCCCGTGCCGTCATTCCCACAAATGTGGCCGCACGTACTAAGTCGGCCTCGGTGAGGTAGACATACCCCTTTTGTTCGCAACAGGCCGTACAACCCGGCTGGCATTCGAAGCGCAGACCCTCGCCCATGTCTCATTATGCTCTTTAACCTTGTATCGGTCTGTGGTATAGTTCCGATACCTTCTGGAGGTGTGACTATGTCCCGAGTGCGAGACATTGTTCAAGACCGCGAGCTCTACTACGCCGAAGAGTACCAGACGGTGGCCGCCGTGGCCCGGAAAATGGCCGAACTTCACGTCGGCGCCATCATCATCTTAAGCGGACACCAATTGCGGGGAGTCTTCAGCGAGCGCGACCTCATGAAGCGCGTGGTCCTCGAAAAGCTCGACCCCGAGCAAACGCTGGTCCGCTCCGTCATGAGCGTCGACATCTCCACCGTTGACGAATCGGCTACCCTGGAAGAAGCCATGGAAGCCATGCAGCAACACAACTGCCGGCATCTGCCCGTTACCCGCGGTGGGACTGTGATCAGCTTCCTGTCCATGCGCGACCTTATGAATTACGAGTTGGCCCGCAAGACCGAGGAGCTGCACCACATGCGCGCTTACATCCACGGCGCCGGTTCGTGACCGAGGGCATCGTGGTCTTCGCCCACGGCTCCCGCGTGGAAGCCGCCAACCAGGCGGTCCGCGCCGTCACCGCTCAACTGGCTGAATTGGGTTCGTTTCGCTATGTCGAGGCGGCCTTTCTTGAACTCGGAGAACCGTCGCTCTCCGGAGCCGTCGCCCGGCTGGTTGGGGAGGGCGTCCGGAGCATCCGTGTGATCCCGTACTTCCTGATTTCAGGCACCCACATGGAGCGTGATTTGCCCCGGATTCTACAGGAAATCTCGTTACAATATAAAGACTTAGATATAGCCACCACTCCTCCCCTGGATACCCATCCTGCACTGCTTCAGATCCTTCTGGACCGCGCCCGCAGCCCGCAATAAAACTTGACAACGCCACACTAAAGTTACATAATGGTGATGTGCTAAAGCGCCGCTCACTGCGGCGCACCGCCATCTTAATTTAGAAGGACATTTGAGGGAGGTTTTGCAGAATGGGAAAAATCATCGGAATTGACTTGGGCACCACGAACTCTTGCGTCGCCGTCATGGAAGCCGGCCAGCCGACTGTCATCGCAAACCAGGAAGGCACCCGCACCACTCCGTCGGTTGTGGGCTTCACCAAGGGCGGAGAGCGGTTGGTCGGCCAAGTGGCCAAACGCCAGTCCATCACCAACCCGGAGAACACGGTCTTCTCCATCAAACGGTTCATGGGCCGGCGCTACGACGAAGTCAGCGAAGAAATGAAGATGGTGCCCTACAAAGTGGCGCGCGGCGACAACGGCGACGCCCGTGTAGAGATCGGCAGCAAGAAGTATTCTCCGCCGGAGATTTCGGCCATGATCCTCACCAAGCTCAAGGAGGCTGCCGAAAGCTACCTTGGCGAGAAGATTACGCAGGCCGTCATCANNCGGCAAGATCGCCGGCCTCGAGGTGATGCGCATCATTAATGAGCCGACGGCTGCGGCGCTGGCATACGGGCTCGATAAGAAGAAGAACGAAACCATCGCCGTGTACGATTTCGGCGGCGGCACATTCGATATCTCCATCCTCGAAGTGGGCGAAGGCGTGGTCGAAGTGAAATCGACCAACGGCGACACGCACCTGGGCGGCGACAATATCGACCAGCGGGTGATCGACTGGATTGTCGCAGAGTTCAAGAAGGAAAACGGCATCGACCTTTCGCGCGATCAGATGGCGCTCCAGCGCCTCAAGGAAGCTGCCGAAAAGGCCAAGATGGAGCTTTCGACGCTGCTCGAAGCCGACATCAATCTGCCCTTCGTCACGGCCGACGCCACCGGCCCGAAGCACCTGCAGATGAAGCTCACACGCGCGCGCTTTGAGCAGATGGTGGAGGACATCATCCAGCGCTCCGTCGGCCCGTGCAAACAGGCCATCGCGGACGCCGGCGTGACCCCGCAGCAGATCAACGAAGTCGTTATGGTAGGCGGCCAGACCCGCATGCCGCGTATCCAGGCACTGGTCCGCGACCTGTTCGGCAGGGAACCGCACAAGGGCGTCAACCCGGACGAAGTGGTAGCCGTGGGCGCCGCGGTGCAGGGCGGCGTGCTGGGCGGCGAAGTGAAAGACGTGCTGTTGCTCGACGTCACCCCGCTTTCGCTGGGTATTGAAACCATGGGGGGTGTCTTCACCAAGCTGATCGAGCGCAACACCACCATCCCGACGCGTAAGAGCGAAGTTTTCTCGACGGCGTCCGACAACCAGCCGTCGGTCGAAATCAAGGTGCACCAGGGCGAACGCTCGATGGCGCGCGATAACCGGCTGCTGGGCGTCTTCCAGCTCGGCAACATTCCGCCGGCGCCGCGCGGCATCCCGCAGATCGAAGTCACCTTCGATATCGACGCCAACGGCATCCTCAATGTGACCGCCAAAGATCGCGGCACCAACAATGAACAGAAGATCACCATCACCTCTTCTTCCGGTCTTTCCAAGGATGAAGTCGAAAAGATGGCTAAGGACGCCGAATCGCACGGCGCCGAAGATCGCAAACAGCGCGACACCATCGAAGCCCGCAACCGCGCCGATGCCATGGTCTATAACGTGGAGAAGACGCTCAAGGAGCACCGCGGCAAGATCGGCGAGGCTGAAGCCAAGGAAATCGATTCGGCTCTCGAAGAGACCAAGAAAGCCATGGCCGAAAACGATCCCGAGCGCACCAACGCCGCGGTCGATCGCCTCACCGCCGCCAGCCACAAACTGGCCGAAGCCATGTACAAGAACGCATCCTCGCAGCCAGCCGGCAGTCCGCCGCCTCCGACCAACGGGGATCAGCCTAAGGGCGGCAAGGACGACGTCGTCGACGCCGAATTCGTAGACGTGGACGATAAGGATAAGAAATAGCGAACAGGGGCAATCATGGCCTCTCCTCCCAAGCACGACTATTACGAAACGTTGGGCGTACCGCGCAAAGCCACCGCGGATGACATCCGCAAGGCCTATCGCAAACTCGCGCGCAAACACCACCCGGATCTGAATCCGGGGGACAAGTCCGCCGAAGATCGTTTCAAGAACGTGCAGGAAGCCTACGACATTCTCAGCGACTCCAAGAAGCGCGAGATGTATGACCAATACGGTTTCTATTCCGAGAGCGGATTCGCCGGGCCCCCGCCGGGCGCCTCGAATCCGCACCCTGGAATGGATTTCAACGGATTCGATTTTTCCGATCAATTCGCGGGCAGCCGGCGCACCGATACCGGCGGCTTCCGCGATATCTTCTCGCAGTTCTTCGGCGGCAAGGGTGGCCCGCAACAGGCGCAACCCGGCCCGGAAAAGGGCGGCGATCTCGAATATGTGATGGATATCGATTTCTGGCAGGCCATCCGCGGCACGCAGGCCAAGCTCAACATCAACCGCTACGAAGTCTGCGGCACCTGCCACGGTACGGGCTCGAGCGGCGGGGGTGAAGTAACCTGCCCGCAGTGCCATGGCTCCGGCAACGTCACCCAGATGGCCGGCGCCATGAAGTTCAGCCTCACCTGCCCGCGCTGCAGCGGGTCCGGCAAGCTGCGCAACGCCTGTCCGACCTGCGGTGGGGAAGGCCGCGTCACACGCACGGAAACGGTGGAGGTCCGCATCCCGCCGGGCGCCCGCAGCAGCAGTCGCCTGCGCGTGCCCGGCAAGGGCAACGCCGGCACCATGGGCGCGCCGCCGGGCGATCTCTACATCACCACCAGGGTGGAAGATCATCTTTTCTTCCACCGCGATGGCGACAATATTGAGATCCAGGTTCCGGTGGCTGTCTGGGAAGCCGCGCTCGGCGCCAAGATCGAAGTTCCTACCATCGACGGACGCACCCTGTTGAAGATTCCGCAGGGCACCGTGAATGGCCAGAAATTCCGCCTCCGCGAAAAGGGCGTGCTCAACTCGCGCACCAATCAACGTGGCGACCAGATCGTAGAGGTCGCTATCCTCGCTCCTGATCCGCGCGACGAAAAAACCCGCGATCTGCTCCGCGAACTGGCCCGTCTGAATCCCGAAGACCCCCGCGCCGGAATCTGGTCCAAGGTCTGACATGGCAAAGGCGAAAACCAAAGCGGCCTTCATGATCTCGGCGGTCGCCGAGCAATACGGTATTCACCCGCAGACCCTGCGCCTCTACGAACGCGAGGGCCTGCTCAAACCCTCCCGCAGTGAAGGCAACACGCGCCTCTACACCAGCGGCGATGTCGAGCGGCTGGAAGTCATCCTGCATCTCACCCGCGACCTGGGAGTGAACCTGGCGGGAGTCGAGATCATCCTCAATATGCGCGAAAAGATGGGCGATATGCAGGCGCAGATTCAGGAGTTCATTGCTACGCTGAACCGCGAGCTGGCGGCGCGCACGGCATGGGCAGCCGATCCGGAAGACTGCCACTGGCTGGTCCCGGTGGTGACCGCCCGCCCGCCGGCCGGTCCCGGCCGCCGCAGGAGCTGATCGCCGTACTATCATGGAGGCTTGCGCTCCCCGTCCGAAGCGGCATCCCGCGTCACCCTCGCATACGTCGCACCCTTCGTAGCCTTTGTCGCCATCATGGCGGTGGAGAAGACTCTCCCGCTGCCGGCGGTCTGGCTCTACCCCATCCGCTTCGTCACCGTGTTGGCGGTGCTTCTCTGGTTTTCCCGCCCCTACCTGTCGTTCCGCGCCACCCGTCCGGCGATGAGCGTGGCAATCGGGTGCGCCGTCTTCGCCATCTGGATCGGCCCGGACGTCCTGTTCGGACCCGCATACCGGCAACACTGGCTGTTCCAGAACCCCATCACCGGTACGGCCGTTGCTTCGGTTCCCATAGCTTTGCAGACACACTTCTGGTTCGTCACCGTGCGCGCCGTTTCCTGCACTCTGCTGGTCCCCGTGATTGAAGAATTATTCTGGCGCGGCTGGCTGATGCGTTGGATTCTCGACAAGGACTTCACGCGCGTGCCGCTGGGCAGTTATACGCCCATGGCGTTCTGGACCGTGGCCGTGCTGTTCGCTTCCGAGCACGGCCCGTACTGGGAAGTCGGCCTGGCGACCGGCGTCATTTACAACTGGTGGATGATCCGCACGCGCAACCTGGCCGATTGCATACTGGCCCACGCCGTCACCAACGGCCTCCTCTCGCTGTACGTGCTCAAGACGGGGCAGTGGCAATACTGGCTGTGACGGACCCCGCCATCACGCTATAGTTCAAGCATGCGAAGTAGTTCGGTGATTCTGTGCGCGACCGGCGCGGCGCTGGCCGCGGCCGGCTTGCTGCTGCCCGCTTCGCCCGTTGCGGCGCGCTTCTCTTCCTTTGATCCGCAGGCCAACGAAGTGCTCAACCGGATGACGCTGGACGAAAAAATCGGCCAGATGACCCAGGCCGATCATAACGGCCTGGCAGATCCCGCCGACGTCGAAAAGTACTTTCTCGGCTCGGTGCTGAACGGCGGCGATTCCGATCCGAAGAGCGGCAATACGCTGGCAGATTGGACCGCGATGTACCTCGGTTACCAGTCGCACGCCTTGAAGACCCGCCTGGCGATTCCGCTGCTCTATGGCGTGGATGCCGTCCACGGCCACAACAATGTATTGGGCGCGGTGATCTTCCCACACAACATTGGTCTGGGCTGCACGCGCAACCCGGAACTGGTGGAGCGGGCGGAACGCGCCGTCGCCGAGGAAGTGCGGGCCGGCGGGATCAATTGGGTTTTCGCGCCGTGCGTTACGGCGCCGCAGGACGAGCGCTGGGGCCGCACTTATGAGGGCTTCGGAGAATCGCCGGACGTGGTGAAGTCCATGGCCGCCGCCGCCGTACGAGGGTTCCAGGCCGACGATCTGCGGAATCCCTTCTCCGTACTTGCGTGCGCCAAGCACTTTATCGGGGATGGCGGGACCACCTGGGGAACCGGCTCTCCGATCGACCAGGGCGACACCCGCGTCGACGAAGCCTCCTTGCGACGCATCCACATGCAGGGGTACATCACGGCCATTGAGGCCGGTGTGGGTTCCATCATGCCGTCCTACAACAGTTGGAACGGTCAGAAATGTTCCGGCAGCCATCGGCTGCTGACGGAAATTCTAAAAGGCGAGCTGGGCTTCGAAGGCTTCCTGATTTCGAATTGGGCGGCCATCGACCAGTTGCCCGGAGACTACAGCAGCCAGGTGGCCCAATCCATCAACGCCGGCATGGATATGGCGATGGTGCCGGAGCGGCACGCCCGCTTCATCGCCGCGCTCAAAGCGGTCGTGGCCGATGGCAGAGTTTCCGTGGCGCGCATCGACGATGCCGTGCGCCGGATTCTGCGCGTGAAGTTCGCCATGGGCCTGATGGCCGCGGGATGGACGCCGCAAATCGATCCGCGCGCCAAGGCCTCGTTCGGCTCGGCGGAACACCGGGCGGTGGCGCGGGAGTGCGTGCGCCAGTCCCTGGTGCTGTTGAAGAACAGCCGCAAGACGCTGCCGCTTGCTAAACAGATAGGCCGCATCCACGTTGCCGGCAAGAGCGCCGACAACCTGGGGAATCAATGCGGCGGATGGACCATCGACTGGCAGGGCCGCAGCGGCAACGTCACCACCGGCACCACCATCCTCGCGGCCATGCGGAGCGCGGTTTCGAAGAGCACCCGCGTCGCGTTTTCCCGCGATGGCTCGGGCGCGGCCGGAGCCGACGCCGGCGTGGTGGTAGTGGGCGAAACGCCGTATGCCGAGGGGAAGGGTGATCGCGCGGACCTGGCGCTCACGCAGGAAGACGTCGATGCCATCAACCGCATGAAGAGCGCTGGTATTCCCGTCGTCCTGGTTGTGGTTTCGGGGCGGCCGGTCATTCTCGGCGACGCGCTGGAGAAGGCCGATGCGGTAGTGGCGGCCTGGCTCCCAGGCACCGAGGGCGCCGGCGTGGCGGACGTCTTGTTCGGCGACTACAAGCCCACCGGCAAGCTATCGATCTCCTGGCCGCGCGCCATGGCGCAGATCCCTTCGCATCCCGGCGATGCGAAATACGATCCGTTGTTCCCTTACGGATATGGCCTGACGTACTGACCCGCGGGGACACCCGCCCCACTCAACTAAAATAAAGGTCAGACTCCATGATTCAACTCAGCGGGGCGGGGAAGCGCTACGGCCCCAAAATCCTCTTCGAAAACGTCGACTGGCTGGTGACGCCCACCGAGCGCGCCGGGTTGGTGGGCGCCAATGGCACCGGGAAATCGTCGCTGCTCAAAGTGCTGGCGGGCCTGGATTCGCTCGATTCCGGTGGTATCACCACGCAGAAAGGCGTCAGCATCGGCTACCTGCCGCAGGAAGGCCTGTCGCTTTCCGGCCGCACCGTCTTCGCCGAGTGCATG